>NZ_JBEZHM010000016.1:0-139874 GCF_040650575.1 Streptomyces sp. NPDC048659
CGGCCCCGATCAGCGCCCAGGGCCAGCGCGCTGCGCTCGCTGGGGCTGCGCAACAGCCACATCCAGGACGCGGTCGCCGCGGCCGTCGCGGGCGCGCCCGTGGTGGCCCGCCTGGAGGAGCTCGACCTCTCCATGGGCGTGCTCGGCGACCAGGGCGCCGAGGCGCTGCTGGCCGGACAGCCGCTGACGCACCTGCGCCGCCTGGGCCTCTCCCACCACTACATCTCGCCGGAGGTGGCCGAGCGGCTGACCGCCGCGCTGGCGCCGCACGGAGTGGTGGTGGACCTCGACGACGCGCAGACGCCGGAGGACGACGGCGACGGCGAGCTCTACCGGTACGTGGCGGTCGCCGAATGAGCCCGGCCCCGCCCCTGGTCGTCGTGGGCAACCCGGAGGGGCGCCGGGTGCGGCTCTTCCGGGACGCGGCGCTCGCCGCCGGGCTGCCCCGGCCGCGCGTGGTGCCGTGGCTCGACGTGCTGCGGGGCGGGGCCCGGCTGTACGCGGGGGAGCTGGTGCGGCTCGACTCCCCCGGCGAGGAGCCGGAGGTGGACCGGCTGCTGCGGGACGCGCCGGAGCCGACCCGCGTCGAGGGCACGGGCCGGTGGTACGCCCGCTTCACCGCGGCGGTGCGGGGGCTCGCCGTCGAGGCGCGGGCGGCCGGCGCGGTGCTCCTCGGCGACCCGGAGGAGCTCGCGGTCCTCTTCGACAAGCGGCTCGGGCACGCCCGGCTGCGCGCCGCCGGGGTCCCGGTGCCGCCCGCGCCGACCTCCGGGGCGGCGGCCCCGCCGGTCACCGGCTGGGCGGACGTGCGGGCGCTGACGGAGGGCCCGGGGATGCGCCGGGTCTTCGTGAAGCTCGCGCACGGCTCCTCGGCCTCCGGGGTGCTGGCCCTGGAGACCACGGCCGCCGGCCGGGTGCGGGCCACCACCTCGGTGGAGCTGCGCGCGGACGGGCGGCTGCACAACTCGCTGCGGGTCCGCCGCTACACGACCGAGCGGGAGGTCGCGGCCGTCGTGGACGCCCTCGCCCCGGACGGGCTGCACGTGGAGCGCTGGCTGCCGAAGGCCACGCTCGGCGGGCGCGCCGCCGACCTGCGGGTGGTGGTCGTCGACGGCCGGGCCACCCACGCCGTCGTGCGCACCAGCCGCTCCCCCATGACCAACCTGCATCTGGGCGGCGCCCGGGGCGACCTGGGCGCGGCGCGGGCCGCGATCCGGGCGGCGGGGGGCCGTTTCGAGGAGGCGCTGGAGATCTGCGAGCGGGCCGCCGCGGCCTTCCCCGGGACCCGCTGCGTGGGGGTGGACCTGCTGCCCGGGAGCGGCTGGCGCCGGTTCGCGGTGGGCGAGGTGAACGCCTTCGGCGATCTGCTGCCCGGCCTCGGGGGCCTGCCGGGCAGCGGCGCGGAGGGCCTGGACACGTACGGCGCCCAGATCGCCGCGCTCCTGCGCACCTTGGGCCTTTTCGGCACCCCGGGGCCCACCCCTAGCGACACCGCCCCCGCCTCCCCCGCCCTCCCCACAGGAACGAGCACGCCGTGACCCCGCCCCCGCCGGACATGAACGGGATCGTCGGCAGCCACGACCTGCTGCTCGTGACCCTCGACACGCTGCGGTACGACGTGGCGGCCGAGCTCGCCGCCGCGGGCCGGATCCCGAACCTGGCCCGCCATCTGCCCGGCGGCGCCTGGGAGCTCCGGCACGCGCCGGGCAGCTTCACCTACGCCTCCCACCAGGCGATCTTCGCGGGCTTCCTGCCCACCCCGGCGGCGCCGGGCCCGCACCCGAGGCTCTTCGCGGCCTCGTTCGCGGGCAGCGAGACCACCGCCGACGGGACGTACGTCTTCCAGGAGACGCCCGACCTGGTGTCGGCGCTGGCCCACGAGGGCTACCGGACCGTGTGCGTGGGCGGCGTCGGCTTCTTCAACGGGCGCCCGCCGCTCGGCTCGGTGCTGCCCGGGCTGTTCCAGGAGAGCCACTGGGAGCCCTCGTTCGGGGTCGCCTCGCCGACCTCGTTCGCCTCCCAGGTGGAGCGCGCCGAGGAGGTCGTCGCCGCGCTCCCGCGCGAGCGGCGCCTCTTCCTGTTCGTGAACGTGTCGGCCCTGCACCAGCCCAACTGGTTCCACACGCCGGGCGCGACCCGGGAGGCGGGCGACTCCCGGGAGACCCACGCCGCCGCCCTGGAGTACGTGGACCGGCACATCGGGCGCCTGTTCGCGGCGATGAGCAGCCGCCGCGACTGCTTCGCGATCGTCTGCTCGGACCACGGGACCGCGTACGGAGACGACGGGTTCACGGGGCACCGCCTCGGCCATGAGAGCGTATGGAATGTGCCGTATGCACATTTCATCCTGCCTGGCCCGGACAGCATGGAGACCACCGCATGACCCGCACGACCCCGACCGCCACCGCGACGCCGACCCAGGCCCCGGCCCCGGCCCCGGCCCCGGCCCCGGCCCCGGCCCCTAGCGTCGCCCCGACGCCCCGCCCGTACCGCAGCTACGTCTACGCGTACCCACACAAGACCGCGTACCGCCCGCTGCCCGAGCGGCCCCCGCTCGCCGCGCTCTGGGCGGACGAGCCGAAGGACGCGCTCTCCCTCTACGCGCACATACCGTTCTGCGAGGTCCGCTGCGGCTTCTGCAACCTCTTCACCCGGATCGGCGCCCCGGACGAGCTGACCACCCGCTATCTCGACGCGCTGGAGCGGCAGGCGGTGGCGGTGCGCGAGGCGCTGGGGGACGCGGCGCCGGTGCGGTTCGCCACCGCCGCGTTCGGCGGGGGCACGCCGACCTATCTGACCGCCGCCGAGCTGGCGCGGCTGTGCGACATCGCCGAGCTGCGGATGGGGGCGGACCTGCGGGCCGTGCCCCTGTCGGTGGAGACCTCCCCGGGCACGGCGACCGCCGACCGGCTCGCGGTCCTCGCCGAGCGGGGCGCCACCCGCCTGAGCATCGGCGTGCAGAGCTTCGTCGAGCGGGAGGCGCGGGCGGCGGTGCGCCCGCAGCGCCGCTCCGACGTCGAGGCGGCCCTCGGGCGCATCCGGGACACCGGCGTCCCGATCCTCAACATCGACCTGATCTACGGCATCGACGGCCAGACCGAGGAGACCTGGCGCCAGTCCCTCGACGCGGCGCTCGCCTGGCGGCCCGAGGAGCTCTACCTCTACCCGCTGTACGTCCGCCCGCTCACCGGTCTGGGCCGGCTGGGCCCGGGTCAGGACGCGGACCTGGAGTGGGACGCGCAGCGGCTGCGGCTCTACCGGTACGGCCGGGATCATCTGCTGGCGCAGGGCTACGAGCAGGTGTCGATGCGCATGTTCCGGCGCGCGGACGCGCCCGCCCTCGGCCCCGAGGACCACGCCTGCCAGACGGACGGCATGATCGGCCTGGGCTGCGGCGCCCGCTCGTACACCTCGCGGCTGCACTACTCCTTCGACTACGCGGTGGGCACCCGCGAGATCCGCTCGATCATCGACGCGTACACGGAGGCGCCGGACTTCTCGCGCGCCGAGGTGGGCCGCCGCACCGACCCGGACGAGGCCCGCCGCCGCCATCTGCTCCAGTCGCTGCTCCAGGCCCGGGGCATGGAGACCGCCGACTACGCGGCCCGCTTCGGCGGCGCGCCCGAGGCCGACTTCCCGGCCGAGCTGGCCCGCTTCGAGGCCCGGGGCTGGCTGGACGCGGACGCCCCGGCCGGGCTGCTCCGGCTCTCCCCCGAGGGCCTGGCGTACTCGGACGGGCTGGGCCCCGAGCTGTTCTCCCCGGCGGTGCGGGCGGCGATGGCCGCGTACGAGGCGAAGTAGCGGAGCCCGGAATGGATCTGACCCTGCTCTACCGGGGCCCGCTGGCCTCCTGCGACTACGACTGCCCGTACTGCCCCTTCGCCAAGCGCCGGGACAGCCGCGAGGCGCTGACGGCGGACCGGGCGGCGCTGGAGCGCTTCACCGGCTGGGCGGCGGAGCGGACGGAGGACCGGCTGCGGATCCTGTTCACGCCCTGGGGCGAGGGCCTGACGCGGTCGTGGTACCGGCGGGCGCTGGTCGGGCTGTCCCGGCTGCCGCACGTGGAGCGGGTCGCGATCCAGACCAATCTGAGCTGCCGCACGGAGTGGCTGGCCGAGGCCGACCCGGACACGGTGGCCCTGTGGTGCACCTACCACCCGGGCCAGACCCCGTACGAGCGGTTCCTCGGCAAGTGCCGGGCGCTCGCCGAGCGGGGGATCCGGTTCAGCGTCGGGATCGTCGGCCTGCCGGAGCACCTGGGCGCCGCGCGGCGGCTGCGGGCCGAGCTGCCGCCCGAGGTCTATCTGTGGGTGAACGCGGCGGACGGCCACACCTACACCGACGAGGAGGCCGGGGACTGGACGGTCCTCGACCCCCTCTTCCCTTACAGCAGGCGGCCGCACCGGTCGGCCGGGCTGCCCTGCCGCACCGGCGAGTCGGTCGTCTCGGTCGACGGCGACGGGACGGTGCGGCGCTGCCACTTCGTCAAGGCCGAGCTGGGCAACCTGTACGACGGCTCGTACCGGGCCGCGCTGCGCCCCCGCCCCTGCCCGCTCGGCGTCTGCGACTGCCACATCGGCTACGTCCACCTGGAGACGCTGCCGCTGTACGACGTGTTCGCCGGCGGGGTCCTGGAGCGGATCCCGGCCGGCCCGCCCTGGGCGCGGATCCCGGCCGGCCCGCCGGGGGTGCCTACAGGGGCATGAGGTCGGGGCGCTTGGCCTCGACGTGGTCGCCGGAGCTCTCGCCGCGCAGCCTGCGCCCGATCCACGGGACCAGGTACTCCTTGGCCCAGTGGATGTCGTCCTTGCGGACCTCCAGGGTGCCGCGCGGCGGCTGCGGCGGCCACGCCTGGTCCGGGTCGGCCGGCACCGGCAGGCCGAGGACCTGGGCGGCGCGCAGCGCGACCCGGGTGTGCCCCTCCGCCGACAGGTGGAGCCGGTCGTCGTCCCAGGCGCGCCGGTCCTGGACCGACCGCAGCGACCACAGGTCGAGCACCGGGCAGTCGTAGCGGTCCGCGATGGCCCGCACGTGCGCGGTGTAGGTGGCGATCTTCCCGCGCAGGTGCTTGAGGACCGGCACGTCGCGGGTGTCGAAGCCGGTCGTCACCATCACGGTGCCGACGGCGGAGGTCAGGTCCGCGACGGCGCGCTCGAAGCGCTCGGCGACGTCGTCGGGGTCGGTGCCGGGGCGGATGATGTCGTTGCCGCCGGCGCAGAAGGTCACCAGGTCGGGGGCGAGTTCCTTCGCCCTCGGGACCTGCTCCGCGACGATCTGGTCCAGAAGGCGCCCCCGCACCGCCAGGTTGGCGTAGCGGAAGGCGTCGTTCTCCGGCAGCTGGTCCGCGAGCAGGACCGCGAACCGGTCCGCCCAGCCGACGTACGTCCCGTCGGGGCCGGGGTCGCCGACGCCCTCCGTGAAGCTGTCACCGATCGCCGCGTACGACCCGAATGCGTTCTTGTCTGGTGTTCTCGAATCGTCTGCCACGGGAGCACATCTTTCCTTCACCGATGTGACCTACGCGACCGTAAGGAGGGGTTGACGGCGGGTGACATATGCCACCGATAAAGATTCTCCCAAGTCGGAATAGCCCGGAGGCCCGGCACGTGGGTGCCGGGCCTCCGGGTGGAATCCGTGGTGCGGGGCGGGTCAGACGCCGACGCCGTGCCGGCGCAGGACGGCCAGCGGGTCGATGTCGGAGCCGTACTCCGGCCCGGTGCGGATCTCGAAGTGCAGGTGCGGGCCGGTGACGTTGCCGGTCGCGCCGGAGAGGCCGATCTGCTGGCCGCCGCTGACGGTCTGGCCGGCGGAGACGGACAGCGAGGAGAGGTGGCCGTACTGGGAGAAGGTGCCGTCGGCGTGCTGGATGACGACCTGGTTGCCGTAGGCGCCGCCCCAGCCGGCGGAGTAGACGGTGCCGGGGCCGACCGCGCGGACGGTGGTGCCGGTGGAGGCGATGAAGTCGACACCGGTGTGGTAGCCGGAGGACCACATGGAGCCGGAGGCGCGGTACGGGGTGGAGACGCCGCCGCCCGCGATGGGGGTGACCCAGCCGGAGGAGGAGGTCTGGCCCGTCCCGGACGACGAAGAGGAAGACGACGAGGACGAGGACGACGACGAGGCGGCCGACGTGGCGGGGCGCTCGGTGCCGCGCGTGGCGCGGGTGTCCTCGCCGCCGCTCTTCGTGGTGCGCTCGGGGGCCGCCTTCGGCGCGGGCGCCGCCTTGGCGGTGGTCTTCGCGGGGTTCTTGGCGCCGAGGGTGAGCTTCATGCCGGGGAGGATCAGCGAGGGGTCCTCGCCGACGACCTGGCTGTTGTCGCGGTAGAGCTTCTGCCAGCCGCCGGCCAGCCGGTGCTCGGCGGCGATCTTCGACAGGTAGTCGCCGCGGACGACGGTGTACGCCTTCGGCGCGGCCGCGGCGGGCGCGGCGGCCGGGGCCTGGGCGGGGGTCTTGGCGGCGACGGCGACGGCGACGGCCTGCGGGGCCTTCGCGGCCGGGGCGGCCTGCTCGGCGGCGTGGGCGCCGGTCGCTCCGATCAGCGGCAGGGCGACGACGGCGCCGCCGGTGCCGGCGGCGACGAACCCGCGGGTGATCGGATTGGCCTTGGGACGGCGGTGCTTACCCTTCGCGGGCATGGCGGATTCCTCTCCGTCGCCTGCGAGGTGAGCTGTCGGGTTCGGACTGGAGCTGTCCGGCCGCGCTGTCGCGTGGCTTCACCCCGAGCCGTCCTTGAGGGGCCGGCGTACTACCTGGGTCCCCCGCTCCTGCCTGGTACGGGTGATGGGGATTCCGGTCGGCGGCAGGATTGGGCGGTCCGTCCGGATTGAGCGCGACGCTAGACGAGGCGGCGGGGCCCTAACAAGCCGCGCTTTTCAGGAATGTGCGTACGGACAGCTTTTACGGCCGGAATCGCGGTCACCCTCCGTGGATGACGGTCCCTCGATTTCCCTTTCCACAAGGGAATTCGGAAAGGTTGCCCCGCCACGGTCCGTCACGTGTATGACGCTGCTCACGCACCGGAGACCATCTCCCCCGCTATCAGGGCGCGTTATGCCTTAAGTCCTAATTCGGACAGATCGCGCATTCCCGTCAGAGGGGGTGCGGTCCGGGTCTCTCACCTGGATGATTGCCTCAGGAACCGATCTCACGACCAGGAGCTTCCGTGACCCACGCGACGACCGAGCCCGAGCTGACCGGCGTACGTAACTTCCGCGACCTCGGCGGGCTGCCGACGGTGGACGGCCGGAGCGTGCGCGCCGGGCGCCTCTTCCGCAGCGGTCACCTGGCGCACGCCACGGCGGAGGACGCGGAGTTCCTCGCCGCCCTCGGGCTGCACACCGTCTTCGACTTCCGCAACGAGGCCGACCGGCGGATGGAGGGCGCGGACGTCGAGCTGCCGGGCGTGCGGAACGTGAACATACCGCTCAACGACCCGGCCGACGGCAAGGAGTTCTGGAAGCTGGTGCAGACCGGCGACCTGACGCAGCTCGCCGGGATCCTGGGCGACGGCAAGGCGGCGGCCCGGATGTCCGAGTCGTACCAGAAGATGATCGTGGAGCGGACGGCGGAGCACAGCCGGATCCTGCACGACATGGCCGAGGAGAGCGTCCCGGCCCTGATGCACTGTGCCGCCGGCAAGGACCGGGCCGGGCTGTCGATCGCGATCACGCTGCTCGCCCTGGGCGTGGAGCGCGAGGCGATCGAGGCGGACTACGTGAAGTCGAACGAGCCGCACCGCCGCTACAAGGTGCGGCGCGAGTCCGAGGCCGCGGACGCGATGTCCCCGGAGGTGATGGAGCTGCTGAGCCCCCTCTTCGACGCGCGCGTCGAGTACCTGCGGGCCGCCTTCGCGACCATCGAGGAGACCTGGGGCTCGGTGGAGAACTACCTGTCCGAGGGGCTGCGGCTGGCCCCGGAGACCCGGGACCGGCTGCGCGAGCGGCTGCTCGCCGAGGCGTAGCCCCCGCTCGCCCGCCCCTCGCCTACTGCTTGCCGCCCATCGCGAACAGCAGGTAGAGGAAGCCGGCGAAGAGGTGACCGGCGATGAGGTAGGCGAACAGGCGGAGCACCAGCCCCTTGGGGAACTTGCCGTTGCCCCGCTCCTCGCCGGTGTCCGGTACGGAGTGCGCAGGAAGCTCGGACATGTCGGTCCTTTCCACGGTCGGGTACACGCTCGGATACGGGGGGGTCAGCGGCGGTGCGGGGTGCCGTCGCCGAGGCACAGCTCGGCGACGGGACTCTGCATCAGGGTGTGGACGAAGAGCAGCTCGGCCCCGGCGCGGGTGGCGGCGCCGATCCGGTGCGGGACGAGCGAGTCGAAGTGCGCGCTGTCCCCGGGATCGAGGACGTGCACGGCGTCGCCGAGCGCGAGGCGCACCCGGCCCTCCAGGACGTGGATCCACTCCTCGCCGGGGTGGACCCGCACGATGTCGGCCCGGGTGGCGTAGGGCACGTGGACCCGCAGGCACTGGAGGGCGCGCCCGGCGCCGCCGGCCTGGCGGTAGACCCAGCCGTCGGCCTCGACCGGGTCGGAGCGTCCGGCGCGGACGACGGGGTCGTGTCCGGGCGGGGTCTCCCCCAGCAGCTCCGAGACCGTCGTACCGTAGATACGGGACAGGGCGAGCAGCATCGGCAGCGAGGGCTGCCGGTTCCCCGTCTCCAGGCGGGACAGGTGGGCGGGCGAGAGCCCGGCCCGCTGGGCCGCGGCCTCCAGGGTGAGCCCCCGGCGGCGGCGCAGGGCCCGCAGCTGCGGGGCGACGTCCGGCAGGAGGTCGGGGGCGGCGAGGTCCGGGGAGGCTTCCCCGGGGACGTGGTCCATGCGTCCATTGCGCCAGCTTCGTGCCTCTGAGGCAAGTTTCTTGCCCCAGAGGCAAAAACCGTCCGGGCCCTCCCCGGCCCCGTTCCGGTCAGCGCTGGGCGACCGCCTGCTTGACCAGCGTCTTCCCGAAGTCCCACAGCAGCCCGCCGCCGCCGTGGGCGTCGTCCATGACCGCCGTGAAGGCGGTCACGAACCGGTCCACGTCGGCCTCGTCGATCACCAGCGGCGGAATCAGCTTGATCACCTCCAGGTGGTCCCCGGAGACCTGGGTGAGGATCCGGTGGCGCTGGAGCAGCGGGACCACGACCATCTGGGCGAAGAGTCCCTTGCGGGCCGCCTGGAGCATGGTCCAGCGGCTGCGCAGGCCCAGCGAGGAGGGCCGGCCGAACTCGATGCCGATCATCAGCCCGCGGCCCCGGATCTCCTTCAGCAGCTCGTAGCGCGGGACCAGCTCGCGCAGCCGGGAGGCGAGCAGGTCGCCGGTCCGCCGCACGTGGGCGACGGTGCCCTCGCTCTCCATGACCGAGAGGACGGCGAGCCCGGCGGCCATGGCCTGCGCGTTGGAGCCGAAGCTGGCCGAGTGGACCAGCACCCGGTCCATGGACGAGTAGACCTTCTTGAAGATCCAGTCCTTGCCGAGGGTGGCGCCGACCGGCACGTAGCCGCCGGAGAGCGCCTTGGCGACGCAGACCAGGTCCGGCTCGACACCCTCCTCGTGCTGGTAGGCGTAGAAGTCGCCGGTCCGGCCGAGGCCGGTCTGCACCTCGTCGGCGATCAGCAGCGCGCCGTGCCGGTGCAGCAGCTCCTGGGCGGCCCGCAGGAAGCCCGGCGGGGCCTCGTGCACGCCCTTGCCCTGAATCGGCTCCACCACGAAGGCGGCCACGTCGCCCTTGCGGAGCTCGCGCTCCAGGGCGTCGAGGTCGCCGAGCGCGATCGGCGTGTCGGGCAGCAGCGGGGCGAAGCCGTCCCGGAAGCCGTCCTCGCCGTTGACCGAGAGCGAGCCGGTGGTCAGCCCGTGGAAGGCGTGGGCGCAGTAGACGACCCTGGGCCGCCCGGTGGCGAAGCGGGCGAACTTGAGCGCGGTCTCCACCGCCTCGGTGCCGCTGTTGCCGAAGAAGACCCGGTCCAGATGCGGGCTGTGGGCCAGCAGCCGCTCGGCGAGCAGCCCGGGCAGCGGCGGGCAGTCGAAGCGGGTGAGGTCGGCGAGCCCGGCGTCGAGGACGTCGTGCAGCGCCCGGCGGACGACCGGGTGGTGCCGGCCCAGGCCCATGACGCCGAAGCCGGCGAGCATGTCCAGGTGGTCGGCACCGTCCGCGTCCCAGAAGTGCGCCCCCTCGGCCCGCTCGTACACCTTGTCGAAGCCGATGGTGTGGAGCATCCGCGGGAGCTGGTGGTTGAGGTGGCGGGCGTGCAGCTCGTACCGCTCGCCGCCGCGCTCGGCGAGCAGCGCCCGCAGATCGAAGCCGCCCGCACCGCCGGTCCCGCCCGCACCACCGGCCCCACCGGCCCCGCCCGGGCCTGCCGCCTCTGCCGTCACGACCGGCTCACCCGTTCCCGTTGACGGTCTCGCGGACCGCGCGCAGGGACTCCTTGAGCGAGCCCATGGTGGCGAGGACGGCGGTGGGTTCGTAGCCGCAGTGCGCCATGCAGTTGGCGCAGCGGGGGTCCTTTCCGCGCCCGTACGCATCCCAGTCGGTCTCTTCGATGAGCTGCCGGTACGTGGGGACGTAGCCGTCGCTCATCAGATAGCAGGGGCGCTGCCACCCGAAGAGGGAGTAGTTCGGGATCGCCCAGGCCGTGCAGGGGAAATCGGCCTTGCCCTCCAGGAAATCCAGGAAGAGCGGCGAGTGGTTGAGCCGCCAGCGGCGCCGGTTTCCGCCTGCGAACGCCTTCTTGAAGAGCTCCCTGGTCTGCTCGACCCCGAGGAAATGCTCCTGGTCGGGCGCCTTCTCGTAGGCGTACGCGGGCGAGATCATCATTTCGTCGACCTGGAGGTCGTCGTTGAGGAAGTTCAGCACCTCGATGATCGTCTGGGGGGTGTCGGTGTTGAAGAAGGTCGAATTGGTGGTGACCCGGAAGCCGCGCCGCTTGGCCTCCTTGATCGCCGCCACCGCCTCGTCGAACACGCCCTCCTTGGCGACGGACTCGTCGTGCCGCTCGCGCAGCCCGTCGATGTGGACCGCGAAGGCGAAGTACGGGGAGGGGGTGAAGTTCTCCAGCTTCTTCCGCAGCAGCATCGCGTTGGTGCAGAGGAAGACGTACTTGCGCTTGGCCACCAACTGGCGCACGATCTCGTGGATCTGAGGGTGCATCAGCGGTTCGCCGCCGGCGATGGAGACCATCGGCGCCCCGGACTCCAGGACGGCGCCGACCGCCTGGGCGACGGGCATGCGCTGCTTGAGCACCCCGGCCGGGTGCTGGATCTTGCCGCAGCCCTCGCACTTGAGGTTGCAGGCGAACAACGGCTCCAGCTCGACGATCAGCGGGAACTTCTCCCGCTTGCGGAGCTTCTGTTCGAAGAGGTAGGTCCCGACCCGGATGGACTGACGGAGCGGCATGGCCATAACTCGTTCACCTCCTGGGGAGCAGCAAAGAACGGTGCCATTCGAAGAATGCGGGAAGGACGGCACGAAGAACACGGAAAGCCGATATTCCACCGCGTACCGTGCCGATCCGGACCAGTTCATGTTCTGGAGCGTCCACGACCACCCGTACGGCCGCAACCGGGCGGGGACCGGCCGTCACCGCCGTCCGCAGGGTGGCGGCGGACTCCATGTCCACGGCGAGCGCCCCGCAGGCCCGCAGCGCCGCCCGCTCGGGGCCCCGCACCACGTGGTCGGAGCCGGTCAGCGGGCCGGTGTGCACGGTGCGCCCCGGCACCGCGCGGGCGAGCGCCTTCACCAGCAGCTCGGTGCCCACGCAGGGGGTGACCCCGTCGGGCCCGCGCGTCTCGTCGGCGACGATCAGGTCGCCGGGGTGCATCCCGGGCTCAAGCCCCGCGCAGAAGCCGGAGGCGATGACGGCCGCGTCCCGCCACTCCGCCCGCTCCAGCGTCCGGGAGACGGTCCGGCGCGCGTGCGCCGGGCCCATCCCGGTGCGCACCACGGTCACCGGGGCGGGCGCCCCGGCCCGCCCGGCGCCCCGGACGCCGCTGCGCAGCGCGAGCTGCTCGATGCCGAGCGCGCAGGCGATCAGCAGCGGCGGCACCGGCTCCCGGCCCATCAGGCGCTCCCGGGGCCGTACAGCACCGGCTCCCCGTGCACGTAGCGGCCGAGCGCGGTGAGCGGGAAGACCTGCCGGTACAGGTGGTAGTTGATCGAGAAGTCCCAGGGGAAGCCGGTGCCGGTGAAGTACGGCTCGTCCCAGGAGCCGTCCTCCCGCTGGGTGCCGACCAGCCAGGCGACGCCCCGCCGGACGGCCTCCGACTCCCGCTCGCCCGCCGCGAGCAGCGCGATCAGCGCCCAGGCGGTCTGCGAGGCGGTGGAGGTGCCGTGCCCGACCCACTGCCGCTCGGTGTAGGAGCGCAGGTCCTCGCCCCAGCCGCCGTCCTCGTTCTGCACCGACTCCAGCCAGCCCACCGCCCGCCGGATCGCCGGGTGGCCGCCCGGCAGCCCGGCGGCGGTGAGGGCGGGCACCACCGAGCCCGTCCCGTAGACGTAGTTGACGCCCCAGCGGCCGAACCAGGCTCCGCCCGGCTCCTGTTCGGCCAGCAGCCACTCGATGCCGCGGCGGGCGCGCGGGTGCCCGGCCTTCCCCTCGTACGCCATCATCTCCACCACGTGGGCGGTGACGTCGGCCGACGGCGGGTCGATGACCTCGCCGAAGTCGCAGAACGGCAGCCGGTTGGGGAAGGGGCTGGTGTTGTCGGCGTCGAAGGCGCCCCAGGCCCCGTTGCGCGACTGCATGCCGACCGTCCAGCGGCCGGCCCGCGCCACCGCCGCGTCCACCCGCCCGGGGTCGGGGTGCTTGACCCGGCGCAGCGCCAGGATCACCTCGGCGGTGTCGTCGATGTCCGGGTAGTTGTCGTTGTGGAACTCGAACGCCCAGCCGCCGGGCGGCAGTCCGGGCCGCCGCACCGCCCAGTCGCCGGTGCGCACGATCTCCTCGCCGAGCATCCAGTCGGCCGCGCTGACCAGCGCCGGGTGGTCCGGGGCCAGCCCGGCGTCGGCGAGGGCGATGGTGGCGAGGCAGGTGTCCCAGACCGGCGACTGGCAGGCTTCGATCATCCGGGCGCCGTCCTCGCGCCAGACGGCGAAGCGGTCCAGCGACTCCAGGCCCGCCCTCATCACCGGGTGGTCCAGGTCGTAGCCGAGCAGGTGCAGGGCGATCACCGAGTAGACGGCGGGCGGCTGGATGCCGCCCCAGCAGCCGTCGTCCTCCTGGCGTTCCAGGATCCAGCGGGCGGCGGCGGCCATGGCGTTCCGCCGCAGCCACCGCGGCGCGACCTTGCGGTAGTGGTGCAGCCCCATGTCCAGGCGCTGGAAGAAGCCGTCCCAACTGGCCAGCGGGGACAGGGGGCTCGGCGGGCGGGGCCGGTCCGGGTCGGCGTGCAGCTCGTCGAGCGGGAAGGGCGCGGGCCGCACCGGGCGCTTGGCGGAGACCACGGTCAGCGGGACGATCGTCTGCCGGGCCCAGCAGCCGAAGTCGTAGATGTTGAGCGGGAACCAGGAGGGCAGGAAGATCAGTTCGGGCGGCAGCTCGGGCAGGTCGTCCCAGCGCCACCAGCCGAACAGCGCCAGCCAGATCCGGGTGAAGACCCGGGCCTCGGCGATGCCGCCGCGCTCGCGGACCCAGGCGGCGGCGCGCGCCATGTGCGGGGCCTCGGGCAGGTCCCCGGCCAGGCGCAGGGCGACGTACGCCTCGATGGTGACGGAGAGCTCGCCGGGCCCCCCGTAGAAGGTGCTCCAGGTGCCGTCCTCGCGCTGCTCGCCCCGGATGAAGAGGGCCGCGGCGCGGGTGGTCTCCGGGTCGAGGATGCCGAGGAAGCGGCGGAGCAGGAGGTCCTCGGCGTCCATGGAGACGTTGGTCTCCAGGTCGCCCTTCCACCAGCCTTCGGGGTCCTGGCGGCCGAGGAGGTGGCGTACGGAGCGTTCCGCGGCCTCGGCGGCGGAGGCTTCGAGGGCCTCGGCCCCGGCGCGGTCGGCCGGTGCTGTGGTGTCGCTGGCCGCGGCTGCCCGGGGTCCCACGGCCCCGGCGCTTCCGTCGGTCGTCGCTGTCATGGCTTCCCCTTCGTGCAGTCGGTGTACTTCGGCGTACTTCCGCGTTGATCTGCTTCTTCGGGTCTGCCGTCGGCCGGTGCCGGGAGGCACCGGCCGGCGACTGCGCACTCATATCAGGGTGATGGTGATCATCTCTTCCGCACGACGACGAAATCGGCCAGCGCCGTGAGCTGGGCGACGACATGGGCCGGCAGGTCCACCTCGTGCAGGGCCGCGATGGCGACCGCGTGCTGGCGGCGGGCCTCCTGGGCGGTCCACTCGCGGCCGCCGGCCTCCTCGATGAGGGCGGCGCGGGTGGCGAACTCCTCCTCGGAGAAGCTGTCGAAGTCGCTGCTCTTGGCGTCGGCGGCGAGCAGTTCGCCGAGCCGCTCGGAGGCCGGGCCGCCGGCCGCGAGGGCGGCGACGACCGGCAGGGACTTCTTGCGCTGGCGCAGGTCGGACCAGGTCTGCTTGCCGGTGGACTCCGGGTCGCCCCAGATGCCGAGCAGGTCGTCGACGGCCTGGAAGGCGAGGCCGAGGTGGTAGCCGTACTCCTCCAGCTTGTCGGCGGTCCGGTCGTCGGCGCCGCCGAGCACGGCGCCGATGGAGACGGCGCAGGCGAGCAGGGCGCCGGTCTTGTTGCCCTCCATCTCCAGGCACTCCTCGACGGTGACCCGCTCGCGGTGCTCGTAGGAGATGTCCTGGGCCTGCCCGTCGATGAGCTTGCGGGTGGCCGTGGTCAGCCGCCGGGTGGCCCGGCCGGCCTCGACGGTGCCGAGTTCGAGGAGCAGTTCGTTGGCGAGGGCGAAGAGGGCGTCGCCGACCAGGATCGCCTGGGCGGGGCCGTGCACCTTCCACACCGTGTCGCGGTGCCTGCGCTGCTCGTCGCCGTCCATGAGGTCGTCGTGGAGGAGCGAGAAGTTGTGTACGAGCTCCACGGCGACCGCGCCGGGGATGCCGACCTCGGGGGCGGCGCCCGCGGCTTCGGCGGAGATCAGGGCCAGGGCGGGCCGGACGGCCTTGCCGCTGTCGCCGTCGGCGGGGTTGCCGTGGGCGTCGATCCAGCCGAAGTGGTAGGCGGCCACGGTGTCCATGGGCGGCGCGAGGCGGTCGACGGCCGCCCGCATGACGGGCGTGGACAGGGCGCGGCCACGCTCCAGCAGCGCGGCGACGTCCGCGGTGTCGACCGCCGGATTCCCCGGGGGCACAGTCGGCACGGTTTCTCCTCTAGTTCCGGTACTCACACTCATGCCGCCTCCTGCAGCGGATGGTCGTAGCGGCGGCCGAGGGCGGAGAGCGCGGCGCCCGCGGCGCTGAAGCCGCTGCGGACCGCACCCTCCATGGTCGCGGGCCAGCCGGTGGCGGTCCAGGCGCCGGCCAGGTACAGGCCCGGGGCGTGGGTGCGGGCGCCGGGGCGCAGCCGCCCGACGCCGGGAGTCGGGGCGAAGGTCGCCGTCCGCTCCCGGGTGACGAAGAAGTCGCGGATCCCGGCGCCGCGGGCGGCGGGCAGCAGCCGCTCCAGCTCCGGCAGGTAGCGCTCGCGCAGCACGGCGACGGGCTCGTCGATGTCGTCCTGGGCGGCGGACTGGGAGACGGCGAGGTACTGGCCGCCGCCGGTCAGCCCGGAGGATCCGGTGCGGTCGAAGACCCACTGGACCGGGGAGCCGAGCGCGGCGAAGAAGGGCCGACGCAGCACCTTGCGGTCGTAGACGACGTGCAGGTTGAGGATGGGCGCGGTGCCGATGTCGAGCAGCCGGTCGGGGTCGTCCAGGGCCCCGTCGGGCAGCAGTTCGCGGGTCTCGCGCTGGGGTACGGCGAGGACGACGGCGTCGGCCTCCAGGAGCTCCCCGGCGGTGTGGACCCGCCAGCGGCCGTCCTCGGCGCGCTCGATCCGCTCGGCCTTGGCGCGCGTCTCGGTGCGCACCCCGGCGGCGTCGAGGGCCTTGCGGGCGAGGGTGTCGTGGAGTTCGCCGAGCGGGACGTGCGCCCAGCCGATGTCGGCGGCGCCGGGCTCGGAGAGCAGTCCGGTCTTGAAGACCATCGCGGCGAGCCCCATGGAGGCGTGCGGGGCGGTGGCGTTGAGGGTGGCGACGCCGACGAGGTCCCACAGCGCCTCGACGGTGCGCGGGGACTGCCCGTGGCGGCCGAGCCAGGTGGCGAAGTCGATGCCGTCGAGGGCGGGGTCGGCGGGGTCGAGCTTCTTCAGGGCGAGCGCGGCGCGCCCGACGCTCGCGCGCTCGGCGAGCGAGAGGTGCGGGTAGGTGGCGAGGCTGGCGGCGAGGTGCAGGGGCACCGGCAGGTTGGCGCGCCGCAGCCGTCCGAGGCGGGGTCCCGAGGGGTGCCCGACGTCGAGCACGGGGACGTCGAGCCGGGGCTGTACGGGCGCGAGGCGGGCGCCCTCGACCCGGTCGAGGAACCACCGGTAGGCGGTGCAGCAGCGCAGGTAGACGTGCTGCCCGTTGTCGACGGTGAGCTCGCCGCGCCGGAAGGAGAAGGCGAGCCCGCCGAGCCGGGGGCGGCCTTCGAGGAGGGTGACCCGGACGCCGGAGTCGGCGAGCTGGAGGGCGGTGGTGACACCGGCCAGCCCGCCGCCGACCACGACGGCGTGCGGCCGGGAGCCGCCGCCGAGGGCGGTGCCCCCGGCCGTGGCGCGGTGTTCGTCGGCGGTCATGCGGCGGCCTCCCCTGCGGACGTCATGGTCAGGGACGCGGTCCGGGCGGCGCCGGTTGTCCGGACGGCCGGTGCGGCGGGCCTCACGCGGGCCGCCGGACGCCGGTGCGGCGCGAGATGTGCCGGGTGTCGAGTCCGGAGAGGCCGCGCACGGCGACGTACGCCTTCTCCCGGCCGGGCAGCGAGACCCGGCCGCGCAGCACCGCCGAGGGGTCGCGCTCGATGCGGTCGAGCAGCCTGCGGTAGATGCCGGCCATCGCGGCGACGCAGGCGCCGCTGCGCCGGTCCAGCATGGGCAGCAGCCGGTAGCCCTCGGCGAACAGCGCGCGGGCGCGCCGCACTTCGTAGTGGACGAGGCCGTCGAAGTCGGCGCCGGCGGGCGGGGTGTCGGTGCCGAAGCCCTCGGAGCAGCCGAACTTGGCGAGGTCGTCGGCGGGCAGGTAGGTGCGCCCGTTGCCGGCGTCCTCGCGGACGTCCCGGAGGATGTTGGTGAGCTGGAGGGCGAGGCCGAGGGTGTCGGCGTACTCGCCGGCCCGGTCGGCGCCGTACGCGCCGGGCTGGGTGCCGAAGACGCCGAGCGAGAGGCGTCCGATGGCCCCGGCGACGCAGCGGCAGTAGACCTTGAGGTCGTCCCAGGTCTCATAGGTCTCGCCGCGCACGTCCATGAGGACGCCGTCGATGAGCTCGTCGAGCCCGCCGAGCGGGATGGGGAAGCGGCGGGCGGCGTCGGCGAGGGCGACGGCCACCGGGTCGGTGTCGTCGTCCTCGACCTCGCCGGCCCGGACCCGGTCGAGCAGCGCCCGGGTGGCCTCCAGACGGCGGTCCTTCTCCTCGGGCGCGAGCGGCCCGTCGCCGATGTCGTCGACGCGGCGCGAGAAGGCGTAGAGCGCCGACATGGCCTGCCGCTTGTCCAGCGGCAGGAGTCGGATCCCGTACGCGAAGTTGCGGGCCTGCTGCCCGGTCACGGCCTCGCAGTAGCTGTACGCGGCCTGTACCGGTGCGGTCGGCTGCGGCTGTGCCTCCACGGTCCGGCTCACCCCTCTCTCCGCGCCGTGAGCAGGAGGGCGCCCGCCCGGCGCATCAGACTCGGTCTGGCGGCCTTGGGCGGCCCGGGCAGGACGTCGAAGCCGGCGGCGGCGATGGCGTCGAGCGCCGCGTACCCCCCGGCCGTGAAGCCGGCGAGGAGGACCCGCAGCCGTCCCCGGACGCTGCCGACGAGCGGGGCGCCCGCGTCGAGGAGAGCGCGGGCCCGGTCGGCCTCGAAGGCGATGAGGGCGCGGACGGAGGCGCCGGCGGTGGGCCGGGCCAGGTCGTCCTCGGTGACGTGGAAGCGCTTCATGTCCTCGGCGGGCAGGTAGATCCGGTCGCGCGCCAGGTCCTCGGCGACGTCCTGGAGGTGTTCGACGATCTGCAGCGCGGTGCAGATCTCGTCGGAGCGGCGCAGTCGTTCGGGGGTCGCGGTGCCGGTGAGGGCGAGCACGAGCCGGCCGACGGGGTTGGCGGAGAGCTCGCAGTAGGCGAGAAGCTCGTCGTAGGTCTCGTAGCGACGGACCACCTGGTCCTGCCGGTTGGCGGCGACCAGGCCGAGGAACGGCTCGGGGGGCAGGCCGCGGCGTTCGACGGCGGGCACGAGGGCTCGCAGCAGCGGGTGGTGCGGCCCGCCGTCGGCGGGGTCGAACACGCGCAGCAGGTCGGTCTCGAAGGCGTCGAGCATCGCGAGCCGGTCGTCGGCCCGGCCGGGGTCCACGCCGAGGTGCCGGGCGTCGGCGCCGCCGGGGGCGAGGTCGCCGTCGCCGATGTCGTCGACGAGCCGGGCGAAGCCGTAGACGCGCATGAGGTCGTCGCGCCAGTCCCGGGGCAGGAAGAAGGGGGCCACGGGGAAGTTCTCGTCCGCGGCCTTGCCGAGCGTCGTGCGCGAGGCGGTGTCGGGGTGCACCTGCCGGGTTCCCGTCACCGGCCGCTGCCCGACGCGGGGACGGCGACACCCTCGTGGAGCTGGAGATTCTGCGTCATGGCCGTCATATCTCCCGTTCTACACTGCGGATCCAATCCATCCTATTTCGGACACGCCGCCGACCTCTGCCCGTGGCTCACCGCCCGGCGGTCGGGGCGCCGAGGGGGATCACCCCACTTGCCGCGAAACAGACCACCACAGCTTACGTCGTAAGGGACTCCGGACCGCGCGCGGGGGCCGCGCGCCCCGCCACAACACGGCGCGCTCCGCCAACCTTCCCGTACGGGGCGGTAGTTGACGGATTCTTGACCGTCACGGGGCGCGCGTCCCGGAGACCACCATGGCGAGGGTGGACTCGACGACGTCGGCCCGGCGCTGGGCCGGCAGCCGGCGCAGCGGGCCGTCGAGCAGCAGGAGTGACAGTCCGTGCACGGCGGACCACGCGGCGGCCTCGGCGGCCGGGCGGGGGCGCCGGGGCGGCCGGGCGGTCGCCGCGAGGGCGTCGAGGGCGTCGGCGAGCAGGGTGAAGGCCCGCACCTGGGGAGCGTCGCCCCCGGCCTCGGGCCCGTCGTGTCCGGGGCCCGCGACGGAGGCGGTACGGGGGGTGCTGAAGGCCGACCGGTAGAGGCCGGGCTGGTCGACGGCGAAGGCCACGTAGCCGCGGCAGAGGGCGGCGAGCCGGGATTCGGCGGCGAGCCCCGGATCGTCGGCCCCGGGGGCCCGGGCGGCGGTCCGCTCCATGGAGTCGGCGAGGACGCGGCGGGCGTGGTCGCGGACCGCCGCGAGGAGCTCGCCGCGCCCGTCGAAGTGCCGGTAGGCGGCGGTGGGCGAGACGCCGACCCGGCGGGCCGCCTCGCGCAGCACGACCGCCTCGGGGCCTCCTTCGGTGGCGAGGTCGACGGCGGCGCAGATCAGGGCGTTGCGCAGGTCGCCGTGGTGGTAGGTCTTGCCTCCCGAGATCGCTGGCATGTGCCCATCCTGCCCGATGTTGACCGCATGAACATTCCGGGCGGTCCCGCCACGCGCAAAAAGCGTCAGCCGCCGCGTACCGGTCATACCGGTACACGGCGGCCGTGAGGTGCCGTGGAGGGGGTGCCGGCTACTTGCCGGTCTCCTTCTCGTAGGCGGCGATGACCTCGTCGGTCGGGCCGTCCATGAGCAGCTCGCCCTTCTCCAGCCAGAGCACGCGGTCGCAGGTGTCCCTGATCGACTTGTTGCTGTGGCTGACCAGGAAGACCGTGCCGGCCTCCTTGCGCAGCTCACGGATGCGCGCCTCGGAGCGGATCTGGAACTTGCGGTCGCCGGTGGCCAGCGCCTCGTCGATCATGAGGACGTCGTGCTTCTTGGCGGCTGCGATGGCGAAGCGGAGCCGGGCGCCCATGCCGGAGGAGTAGGTCCGCATCGGGAGCGAGATGAAGTCGCCCTTCTCGTTGATCCCCGAGAAGTCGACGATGTCCTGATATCGGCTCTTCACCTCCTCGCGGCTCATGCCCATGGCGAGGCCGCCGAGGATCACGTTGCGCTCCCCGGTCAGGTCGCTCATCAGCGCCGCGTTCACACCGAGCAGCGAGGGCTGGCCATCGGTGTAGACCTTGCCGCTCTCGGTGGGCAGCAGGCCCGCGATGGCCCGCAGCAGCGTGGACTTGCCGGAGCCGTTGGTGCCGATGAGGCCGATGGCCTCGCCCCGGTACGCGGTGAAGGAGACGCCCCGCACCGCGTGCACCTTGCGCACTCCGCGCTCGGCGTCGCCCTTCTTGCGCTTGATGATGCGGCTGAGCGCCGCGGTGGCGCTGCCCTTGCCGCCGCCCCCGCCGTTGACGCGGTAGACGATGTGGACGTCGTCGGCGATGACGGTGGGCACCCGGCCCTCGGTGTCGTGGTCAGCCACGGCCGTACCTCTCCTCGGCCTTCCAGAAGTAGACGAAGCCCCCGATGCCGATCACCAGGGACCAGGCGAGGGTCACGAACCAGACGTGCGGCGGAAGGTTGGATCCACCGTAGCCGTCGATGAGCGCGAACCGGACCAGGTCCATGTGGAGGGCGGCCGGGTTGTACTGGAGCAGGTCGGCCAGCCACGCCGGCTTGGACTCCAGCATCACGGGGATCGAGAACATCACGCCGGACGCGTACATCCAGGTCCGCATGATGAACGGCATGAGCTGCGCCAGGTCCGGGGTCTTCGCGCCCATCCGCGCCACGATCATGGCGAGACCGGCGTTGAAGACGAACTGGAGCACCAGCGCGGGGACCAGCAGCAGCCAGGACGCCGACGGGTAGCTGCCGAAGGCGATCGCGATGACGACCAGCACGACCATCGAGAACAGCAGCTGCTGGAGCTGCTGGAGACAGAAGGAGATCGGCAGCGAGGCCCGCGGGAAGTGCAGCGCCCGCACCAGGCCGAGGTTGCCGGAGATCGCGCGGACGCCGGCCATCACGGAGCTCTGGGTGAAGGTGAACACGAACACGCCCGTCACCAGGAACGGGATGTACACGGACCGGGTCATGCCGCGGTCCGCGTTCAGGATCAGGCCGAAGATCAGGAAGTAGACCATGGCGTTGAGCAGGGGCGTGACCACCTGCCACAGCTGGCCCAGCTTCGCCTGGCTGTACTGCGCGGTGAGCTTCGCCTGGGAGAAGGCCAGGATGAAGTGGCGGCGTCCCCAGAGCTGGCGGACGTAGGCCGCGAGACCCGGCCGGGCGCCGCTGACCGTGAGGCCGTGCTTGGCGGCCAGCGCGGCCGGGCTCAGGCCGTCGTCTGCGGACGGCCGGGCGCTCGTCACGACCCCACCGTCCCGGGATGTGTCACTCACAAGTCGACTTTCGTGTTCAGGATGCGCGGCACGTCGGGTACCACGATGTCAGACCACGGGCGGGCGACCCAGTCGGGTCAGCCGCCACACCGTACGCCACCGCATGGGGTGCCGGGGGCCGCAGGAAGCGGTCCAGCCCTCCCGGAACCCGCCGAGCCAGGCTTTGAGGGCGGGCAGGGAGGGTCGCCGTGCCAGGGTGAGGAGCAGCCAGACGCCGAGATACACCGGCACCAGAGGTGCGGGCAGATTGCGACGTGCCAGCCACACTCGGTTGCGGGCCACGTTGAAGTGGTACGTCGCGTGCCGGGACGGCGGGGTGGTGGGGTGCAGCAGCACCATGTCGGAACGGTAGTCGATCATCCAGTCGGCGTCGAGCGCCCGCCAGGCCAGATCCGTCTCCTCGTGCGCGTAGAAGAACGCGTCCGGGAGACCGCCCACCTCCGCGAAGACCTTGGTCCGCACCGCGTTGGCGCCGCCGAGGAAGGTGGTGACCCGCGAGGAGCGCATCGGGTCCGAGGCGCGCAGCCGCGGCACGTGCCGGCGCTGGGTGAGCCCGGTGTCGGGATCGGCGATCCGGAAGCTGATGATGCCCAGCTTCGGGTCGGCCGTGAACGCCTGCCGGACCAGCTCCGCGGTGTCGGTTTCGGCGAGCAGGCCGTCGTCGTCGAGGAAGAGCAGCGCGTCGACGTCGGTGCCGCCGGGGCCGAACGCCTCGATGCCGACGTTGCGCCCGGCCGGGATGCCGACGTTCTCCGGCAGCGTGACCGTGCGGACGCCCTCGGGTACGTCGGTGATCTCGACGCCCTGGCCGACGACCACGACCTCGACCGGCGGGCCGTCCTGCCGGGCGACCGAGTCGAGCAGGGCGCGCAGGTCGTCCGGCCGGTTGCCCATCGTGATGACGACGGCGCCCAGCCGCATCGGCCCGGTCACGGTCGCGGCCCTCACTTCAGCCTGCTGGAGGCCAGGATCGACACCAGGTGCAGCAGGGTCTGGAGCAGCGCGATGCCGGCCAGGACGGCGACGCCGAGCCGCGAGAAGAACAGGTCGCCGCGGAGCTGGTCGACGACCGCGAGGACCAGGATCAGCAGCGACGCCTCGATGCCGAGGATCAGGCGGTGGAACTTGAGCGCCCCGGCGGCCCGGCGGGCCAGCGCCATGCCGGAGGAGCGCGGCTCGGAGGCCGCCTCCTTGACCGGCGGGAGTCCGCCCTGGTGCCGGGCGACGCCGACCAGGTCGGTCTCGGCCTTGATCAGGATGGCGCCGAGCGCGGCGAGGGTGCCGAGGAAGGCCCACAGCCAGTCGATCCGGCCGCTGCCCCACAGGTCGGCGGCGCGCAGGCCGAAGCCGACCAGGACGGCCGCGTCGCACAGGTAGGCGCCGACCCGGTCCAGGTAGACGCCGGCCAGCGAGTACTGCTTCTTCCAGCGGGCCAGCTCGCCGTCGACGCAGTCGAGCAGCAGGTAGAGCTGGACCATGAGCACGCCGAGCAGCGCCCCGGGGATGCCGGGGATCAGCAGGGCGGGGGCGGCCAGCACGCCGGCCAGGGTCATCAGGTACGTCAGCTGGTTCGGCGTGACGCGGGTGTTCGCCAGCTGGCGGGTGATCCGCAGCGAGATCTCCCGCATGTAGAGGCGGCCGCCCCAGTGTTCGCCGCTCCGCCGGTCCTTGACGCCCGGGGGGTGGACGACCGGGCGGAGCTCAGCTACCGATGGCTTTTGCATAGTCGGCGTACGCGTCCCTGATCTGGTCTGTGGACAGGTCGAGGTGTTCGAGGATGGTGAACCGGCCGGGCCGGGTCTGCGGGGCGAACTCCACGGCGCGGACGAACTCGTCCACGCTGAAGCCCATCTCCTCCGGGAGCACGGGCAGGCCGTGCCGCCGCAGGGTGGCGACCATCTGCGCGGACTCCTCGGCGGCGCCGCGCAGGTGCATCGCGAAGGCCGCGCCGAGGCCGCACTGCTCGCCGTGGCTCGCGGCGCGGGCCGGGTAGAGCAGGTCGAAGGCGTGGCTGATCTCGTGGCAGGCGCCCGAGGAGGGGCGGCTGTCCCCGCTGATCGACATGGCGATGCCGGACATCACCAGGCCCTCGGAGAGGGTGACCAGGAAGTCGTCGTCGCCGACGCCGCCGGGGTGCCGGAGGACCGCCTCGCCGGCGCTGCGGGCCATGGCGGCGGCCAGGCCGTCCACCTTCTCGCCGGTCTCGCGGTGGGAGAGCTCCCAGTCGGCGATGGCGGAGAGGTTGGAGATCGCGTCGCCGATGCCGGAGCGCACGAAGCGGGCCGGGGCGTCCCGGATCACGTCGAGGTCGATGACCAGCGCGATCGGGGTCGGCACGCCGTAGGAGCCCCGGCCGTTGTCGTTGTCCAGGGTCGAGATCGGCGAGCAGATCCCGTCGTGCGAGAGGTTGGTGGCGATCGCGACGAGCGGCAGGCCCACCCGGGCCGCCGCGTACTTCGTCACGTCGATGATCTTGCCGCCACCGAGGGCCACGACCGCGTCGTACCGCTTGCCGCGCATGGCGTCGGCGAGCTTGACGGCCTCGTCGATGGTGCCGCCCGCGACCGGGTACCAGTCGGCGTCCGGGAGCTCGGGGGCGAAGCGGTCACGCAGCTTCAGGCCGGAGCCGCCGCTGATGGCGACGGCGATCCGGCCGTTGCTGGAGATCCGCTGGTCCGCGAGGAGCGCGGACAGGTCGTCCAGCGCTCCGCCGCGGATGTCGACGACGACCGGCGACGGGATGAGCCGGGTCAGTACTGGCACGCGATGTCACGGCCCTTCGCCAGGTCGTCGTGGTTGTCGATCTCCACCCACTTCACGTCGCCGATCGGCGCCACGTCGACGGTGAAGCCGCGGTTCACGAGCTCCTGGTAGCCGTCCTCGTAGTAGAGGTCGGGGTCGCGCTCGAAGGTGGTCTTCAGCGCGTCGGCGAGCTCCTCGGCGGCCTCGGCCTCGATGAGGGTCACGCCGATGTACTCGCCGGTCGCGTCGGCCGGGTCCATCAGCTTCGTGATCTTCCGGACGCCCTGGCCCTCGGCGGTGACGACCTTCATCTCCTCGTCGGCGAGGTTCTTCACCGTGTCGAGGGCGAGGATGATCTTCTGGCCCTGGCCGCGGGCGGCGAGCAGCGTCTTCTCGACCGAGACCGGGTGCACGGTGTCGCCGTTGGCGAGGATGACGCCCTGCTTCAGGACGTCACGGGC
This sequence comes from Streptomyces sp. NPDC048659, assembly GCF_040650575.1. Taxonomy (NCBI): domain Bacteria; kingdom Bacillati; phylum Actinomycetota; class Actinomycetes; order Kitasatosporales; family Streptomycetaceae; genus Streptomyces; species Streptomyces sp. NPDC048659. The sequence continues at coordinate 24,655 of NZ_JBEZHM010000016.1, forward strand.
GCACCACAGGGAGTAGGCGTTGTTCCACTCCTCGGCCTTGTCGTTGTCGATCAGCGTGATCGAGACGCCGTACTTCGCCTCCAGGGCCTCCTTGCGCGCGTACACGGCCTCCTTGCGGTAGCCGACGACGATCGCGACCTCGGTGAGGCCGACCTCGGCGAAGTTCTTCAGCGTGAGGTCGAGGACGGTCAGCGAACCGTCGCCCTCGCGGTCCACGGGCACGAGGGCCTTCGGAAGGGTGTCGGTGTAGGGGCGCAGACGCCGTCCGGCACCGGCTGCCAGTACGAGGCCAATCATGCTGTCTCTCCTTCGTCGTGTACGGCGGGTGCTCCGGAGGAGACCCAGAAGCGGACGGACTCCACGAGGACCACGAGGCCGACGGCGACCGCGAGTGCGGTGAGCGCCGAGGTGAAGTCGTTGCCGCGGCTCGCCAGCAGGGCGGCGAGCACGGTCACCACGAGCGTGCGTCCCTCGTGGCCGCCGACGGTGCGCACCAGCCACTCGGGCGGCGCGCCGGTGCCGCCGCGGATGCGGTACACCGTGTCGTAGTGATGGTAGGCGACCGCCGCGACCAGCCCGAATGCGGCGGGAAGCGCCTGGGCGGAGTCGGCCTTGGCGGCCAGCACGAGGACGGTGGTGTACTCGGCGGCGCGGAAGAGCGGGGGGACGAGCCAGTCGAGGGGGCCCTTGAGGGGACGGGCGACGGCCGCGCCGGCGAACACGGCGTACAGCACGGCGGCGACGACGGTGCCCCGGTCGCCGAAGGGGCGGCCGAGGACCGCGGCGAGCAGCACGCCGGTGCCGACGAACGCGAGGACGAGCGCGGGCATCGCCGTCAGCCCGGTGCGGCGGGCGAGCCCGGCCGCGATCCGGGCCAGCGGGCCGGAGTCCGCGAGGTCCGCCAGCGCCCGGGCGGCGCTGTCGGAGCGGGGCGCCTTGCGGCTCAGCGAGCGCAGCAGCCGGCCGGCGGTGGTGTAGCAGGCGCCGAAGGCGCAGCCGACGATCAGGGCCCAGAAGACGATCCGGGGGGTGGTGACGGCGGTGAGGACCGCGATCATCGCCCAGCGCTCGCCGATCGGCAGGATGATCATGCGCCGGGCCCAGACCGTCCAGCCGACGCCGTCCAGCTTGCTGGAGAGGGCGAGGCTGGTCTTGGCCGCGGCGCCGGCGCTCTCGGCGTTGGCCTCGTTGAAGGAGAAGTCCACGACGTGCCGGCAGGTCATCAGGACCATCGCGCCGAGCGCGAGCGCCCAGACGTCGTCGCCGTTACGGGCCGCGCCGAGGGCGAGGCCCGCGTAGAAGGCGTACTCCTTGGCACGGTCGAAGGTCGCGTCGAGCCAGGCGCCCATCGTCGAGTACTTCAGCGCGTAGCGGGCGAGCTGCCCGTCGGTGCAGTCCAGGACGAAGGAGACGAGCAGCAGCACCCCGGCCGCGACGTAGCCGCCGCGCTCGCCGGTGGCGGCGCAGCCGGCCGCGATCAGCGCGGTGAGCAGCGAGGCGGTGGTGACCTGGTTGGGGGTCAGGCCGCGGCGCGCGCACCAGCGGGCGATGTAGCGGGAGTAGGGGCTGATGAAGAAGGTGGTGAAGAAGCCGTCGTGGGCCTTCACGGCGTTGCGCAGCCGGACGGCCTCCTCGTCGACGGCCTCGACGGCGGCGCGCGCCTCGTGGCGGGCGCCGGGGTCGGCGGGCACGGCGGCCACGAGGGTGCCGAGCTGCGGCCGGTGCACGGCGACGCCGTCGGCGTCGAGCGCGGCGGCGAGGGTGTCGGGGAGGTTGTCGACGACCGCGCGCGCGGTGCCGCCGGCCGGTTCGGCCGGGGCCGGGACCGGGGCGCCGCTGTCGGCGGCGGTCAGCGCGCGGGCGAGCGCCGGGCGGGCCTCGGGCCGCGCGGTGAGCGCGCCGGGCGCGGCGGCGGCCGGGAAGCGGGGGTCGGTGAGGGCGAGCCGGAGGGCGTGCCGGTGGCCGACGAAGCGGGGGTCCACGAGGGCGACGCGCTGTCCGGCGGGTACGGCGGCCAGCAGGCCGCTCGCCTCGTGCGGACCGGAGGCGACCTCGACGTGGAAGCCGAGGGACCGCAGATCGGCGTCGAGCGACGATCCGGGTACCGGCGGTCCGGTGAGGATGGCGGTCGACAGGACGGACTCACTCCTTGGAGCTGACGGACGGGCCGGCGGGGCCCAGGGCACGGCCTCGGGCGCGGCGGCGCGGCCCGGCACCCGGGCGCGGCACGTCGGCTGAGGCTATCGGATGAACGGAAGCGCGAGTTCACCGAGGTTTCGCGGTGCGGACTCCCCCGGGCCCACCCGCGTCACCGCGGGTGCGCCGCGTCCTGCGGAGATCATCATGGGCGATCCGCCGCCCGGCCCACAAACCGCGTCCGGACGGGGGTCTCCGCGCGTTTCGCGACGCCTGCCGACCGATCCGTATAACCGCAGGTCAGAGCATATGACAACGGTGTTCAGTACCGTGTTGCACATACCCCCCACCCGTAGTTCACTTGCGAAACGGAGCACCTGACCGACGCTGTTGCACGACAGACCAGGAGGGCCTTGTCATGGGGGCTGGACACGACCACGGCCACAGCCACGGGGGACCGGCGCCCACGGGCACCGCGGCCTCGGCCTACAGGAACCGGCTGCGGATCGCGCTCGGCATCACGCTCTCCGTGATGGTGGTCGAGATCATCGGCGGCATCCTGTCGGACTCGCTGGCCCTGATCGCCGACGCGGCCCACATGGCCACGGACGCGCTCGGCCTCGGGATGGCGCTGCTCGCGATCCACTTCGCCAACCGGCCGCCGTCGGTCAACCGCACCTACGGCTTCGCCCGCGCCGAGATCCTGGCCGCGCTCGCCAACTGTCTGCTGCTGCTCGGCGTCGGCGGCTACGTGCTGTACGAGGCGATCCAGCGCTTCATGGAGCCGGCCGCGACCAAGGGCGGGCTGACCATCGTCTTCGCGCTGATCGGCCTGGTCGCCAACATCATCTCGCTGTCGCTGCTGATGCGCGGCCAGAAGGACAGCCTGAACGTCCGGGGCGCCTATCTGGAGGTGCTGGCCGACGCGCTCGGCTCGGTGACGGTGCTGGTCGCGGCGGGCATCATCCTGGCCACCGGCTGGTCCTACGCGGACCCGATCGCCTCGATCGTGATCGGCCTGATGATCGTGCCGCGCACCGTCAAGCTGCTGCGGGAGACGCTCGACGTGCTCCTGGAGGCCGCCCCCAAGGGCGTGGACATGGCGGAGGTGCGGGCGCACATCCTGGCCCTGCCCGGTGTCGAGGACGTGCACGACCTGCACGCCTGGACGATCACCTCGGGGATGCCGGTGCTCTCGGCGCACGTGGTGGTGAGCCAGGACACGCTGGACGCGATCGGCCACGAGAAGATGCTGCACGACCTCCAGGGCTGCCTGGGCTCCCACTTCGACGTGGAGCACTGCACCTTCCAGCTGGAGCCGGCCGGGCACGCCGAGCACGAGGCCAAGCTCTGCCTGTGAGGGGCCCGCGGGGCTGTTAGCCTGGAACGGTACGAACGTGAGTGTGGAAGGAGCTGAGGTTGATGACCGTCGCGATGGAGGCTGCCCGCAGCGGCAGCGCCCGGTCGTCCCTCAGCCTCCGGGTCTCCGGCTGACCTGACCTCACCGTCGGCCGGAACCCACTCACACAAGGGTTTCCCACGTTGTCCGACAACGACATCACCACCACCACCGAGAACTCCGCGACCGCCGAGCACGGCGAGAACGCCGAGCTCACCGCCGCCTTCTTCGCCCTGCACCACGGGCTGGAGCGGCAGGGTCCGGGTTCCGACACCACCACCCGTCGGCTGCTCTCCCTGGCCGGTCCTCTCCCCGAGCGTCCGCGCGTGCTCGACCTGGGCTGCGGCCCCGGCCGCGCCGCGCTGCTGCTCACCGAGGAGGCGGGTGCCGAGGTGACCGCCGTCGACCTGCACGAGCCGTTCCTTGCCGAGCTGCGCGAGACGGCCGCCGCCCGCGGTCTCGACTCCCGTATCCACACCCTGCGCGCCGACATGGGCGCGCTCCAGGAGCTGCCCGACGGCTCCTTCGACCTCGTCTGGGCCGAGAGCTCGGCCTGGGTGCTCGGCTTCGACCGGGCGCTCGCCGAGTGGCGCCGGCTCCTCGCGCCCGGCGGCACCCTGGTGCTGACCGAGTGCGTCTGGACCACCGACGAGCCGGGCGAGGCCGCCCGCGCCTTCTGGGACGGGAGCTACCCGCTCCGCACCGTCACCGCGAACGCGGCGGCGGCCGTCGGGGCCGGCTACCACGTCCTGGCCACCTTCCTCCAGCCGGAGGAGGACTGGGACGCGTACTACGGTCCGCTGGCCGCGCGCGCCGAGGCGGCCGACCTCTCGGTGCCCGGCATGGCCGAGGCGGTGGCCGGGGCACGCGCCGAGATCGCGCTGCGCCGCGAGCACGGCGCGGGGTACGGCTACGCCGGCTTCGTGCTGCGGCCCGCGGACCCGCGCTGGCGGACCCGGCCGGAGACCGCGGCCGACATCCCCCTCGTACGGGAGATCAACGCGGCGGCCTTCGACACCCCCGACGAGGCCGCCCTGGTCGACGCGCTGCGCGAGGACCCGGCGGCGTGGCTGCCGGGCCTGAGCGTGGTGGCCGAGGCGCCGGACGGCACCGTGGCCGCGTACGCGCTGATCACCCGCTGCCATGTGGACGGCGCTCCGGCGGCGGCCCTGGCGCCGGTCTCGGTGGCACCCGCCTACCAGCGCACGGGCGCCGGGCAGGCCGTCACCCGGGCCGTGCTCGACGCGGCGCGGCTGAGCGGGGAGCGGCTCGTGCTGGTGCTGGGCCATCCGGAGTACTACCCGCGGTTCGGGTTCGCACGTGCGTCCGAATACGGAATTCGGCCGACCTTCGAGGTTCCCGACGAGGCCATGATGGCGCTGGATCTGGACGGTTCCGGGGCTCTGACCAGGGGCATGATCACCTATCCGGCGGCTTTCGGCGTCTGACCCATCGGCCACTCCCGCCCCACCGGAGCGCGTCCGGTGGGGTGGGGGCGGTCATGTCAGGCCGTCGAAGTACGGACAAGCCGCTTTTGTACGGCAGACTGAGGGCGCCCCCGCGAGGGCGAGGACCGAAGCGAAGGATGGGTATGCCGACCACATCAGCCACCGTGGACCACAGCGCCTCGAACGGCGTCCAGCCGCCCGCGGCCGACGCGGCGATCATGCTCGAACTGGTCGACGAGGACGGCGTCACGATCGGTACGGCGGAGAAGCTCGCCGCCCACCAGGCCCCCGGGCAGCTGCACCGGGCGTTCTCGGTGTTCCTCTTCGACGAGTCGGGCCGGCTGCTGCTCCAGCAGCGCGCGCTGGGCAAGTACCACTCCCCCGGCGTCTGGTCGAACACCTGCTGCGGGCACCCCTACCCGGGCGAGGCGCCGTTCGCGGCGGCGGCCCGCCGCACCTTCGAGGAGCTCGGCGTCTCGCCCTCGCTGCTCGCGGAGGCGGGCACCGTCCGCTACAACCACCCGGACCCGGCCTCGGGCCTGGTGGAGCAGGAGTTCAACCACCTCTTCGTCGGGCTGGTGCAGTCCGGGCCGACGCCGGATCCGGAGGAGGTCGGCGAGACCGCCTTCGTGACCGCGGCCGAGCTGGCCGAGCGCCACGCGTCCGCGCCGTTCTCCGCCTGGTTCATGACGGTGCTCGACGCGGCGCGTCCGGCGATCAGGGAGCTGACGGGTCCGGCCGGGGGCTGGTGAGTCCCGGGAGGGCGCCCGGGACCCCCTGAGCGGGTCCCGGCGCCCCGCCGGGCACGAGCGGGCCGAGCGGCAGCGCGGCCCAGATGATCTTGCCGCCGCTCGCGGTGTGCTCCACGTCGCAGGCGCCGCCCGACTCCAGGGCGATCTCGCGCACCAGCAGCAGCCCGCGCCCGCCGGTCTGGCCCCAGTCGGCCTCCAGCGCCTTGGGGCGGTAGGGGTGGTTGTCCTCGACGGACACCCGGACCCACTCCGCCCCGATCGCCACCTCCACCGCTATCTCCGGGGAGAGCAGCGCCGCGTGCTTGACCGCGTTGGTGACCAGCTCGGAAACGATGAGGAGCAGCCCCTGGAGGGTGTCCTCGTGGACCGGTACGGCCTGACGGGCCAGCAGATCGCGGACCGCGTGCCGGGCCTGCGGTACGGACACGTCGACCGCGGGAGCGGTGAAGCGCCAGACCCCTTCGCAGGACGGTGGCCGGGCGGGGACGCTCCCGCGGCTCTCCATCATCCGGCTCCCGCCCTCGTGCTCGATTGTCGCCACGGGGTCGAGTCTTGATAATCCGTAGGGGCCCACCGGCCTACTGACCAGAAGTCGACACTTATCGACCAGCTTCTGATCGGGTGAGTATGCCAACGTCAGTTGTTGGACCGCTCTTGACGCGCCACTGACACCTTCGGAGGGCGCGCCGGTGTGACGATACTCCCGCCCGGATAGCATCCGGCGCATGGAGCCCCAGCTGACCGTCACCGTCGCCGAGCAGGTCGCCACCGTCGTCATCGCGAACCCGGCCAAGCGCAACGCCATGACCGCCGCGATGTGGCGGGCCCTGCCGGGGCTGCTCGCCCCGCTCGCCGCCGACCCGGGTGTCCGCGCGCTGGTGCTGACCGGCGCGGGCGACACCTTCTGCGCCGGGGCCGACATCGCCGCGCTCGGCGCGCCGGGCGACGCCCAGCAGGACCTCGCGGTGCGGGCCGAGGAGGCGCTCGCCGCCTTCCCCAAGCCGACCCTGGCCGCGGTCCGCGGCTTCTGCGTGGGCGGCGGCAGCCAGCTCGCCGCCGCCTGCGACCTGCGCTTCGCCGAGGAGGGCGCCCGCTTCGGGGTGACCCCGGCGAAGCTCGGCATCGTCTACCCGGCCTCCTCCACCCGGCGGCTCGCCTCCCTCGTCGGGCCCTCGGCCGCCAAGCACCTGCTCTTCTCCGGCGAGTTCATCGACACCGAGCGGGCGCTGCGGACCGGGCTCGTCGACGAGGTCCACCCGGCGGGCGGACTGGACAAGCGGGTGGCCGAGTTCACCCGAACGCTCGTCTCGCGCTCGCTGCTCACCCAGGCGGCGGCGAAGGAGTTCGCGGACGGCCGGACCGGCCGGGACGCCCACTGGGCGGAGCAGGCGCGCGGCAGCGGCGACACCGCCGAGGGCGTCGCCGCCTTCCTGGAGCGCCGCGCGCCCCGCTTCACGTACGGGCTCTGACCGGCCCCGGGCCTCAGACCTCGCCGCGCCAGCGGGCCACGAGCGCGGCCGGGGCCTTCTCCGGGGAGCCCGCGTCGTACGGCGGCTGCGGGTCGTACTCGGTGAGGAGCTGGATGGACTGGGCGGTCTCGTCGCCGGCGATCCGGCCGAGCAGGTGCAGCGCCATGTCGATGCCGGAGGACACCCCGGCGGCGGTGACGTACTTGCCGTCGAAGACCACCCGCTCGCCGGTGGGCTCGGCGCCGAGCGGCGGCAGGTCGTCGAGGGCGAGCCAGTGGCTGGTGGCCCGGCGGCCTTCGAGCAGCCCGGCCCCGGCGAGCACCAGGGAGCCGGTGCACACCGAGGTGGTCCACGTGCTGGTCTCGTCGGCGGCCCGCAGCCAGGCCAGGATCTCCGGGTCGGTCATGGCCTCCCGGGAGCCGGGCCCGCCCGGCACCAGGACGATGTCGGGGCGCGGCACCTCTGCGAGCGCCTTGTCGGCGACGAGCGCGAGATTGCCCTGGTCGTTCCGGACCGGCCCGGCCTCCTTGGCCACGAAGACGGTCTCGGCTCCGGGCAGGCGTCCGAGCAGTTCGTAGGGTCCGATGGCGTCGAGGGTCGTGAAGCGGTCGTAGAGGACGACGGCGATCTGCATGCGATGTCCTTTCGGGGACGCGGATTCGCTACGGATACGGAGAGGAGTACGGGTACGGGGACGGGTGCCGGTGCCGGTGGCCGTGCGGGTCAGCCGACCGGGGCGTGGAAGCGGCGGCGGTACTCCGCCGGGGCGGTGCCCAGGGCCTTCAGGAACGCGCGGCGCATGGCCTCGGGCGTGCCGTAGCCGGCCGAGCGGGAGACCTCCTCGACGCCGCCGTCGGTGTCCTCCAGGAGCCGCCGGGCGTGTTCGAGGCGGACCCGGTCCACGTACCGCCCGGGGGTCGTGCCGGTCTCGGCCCGGAAGGCGCGGGCGAAGTGACGGGGCGACAGCCGGGCGCGGGCGGCGAGCGCCTCGACCGACAGGTCGGTGTCCGGGTGCTCGCTGATCCAGTGCTGGAGCTCGCGCAGCGGCTCCCGGCGGGCGGTCTGGGCGGCGAGCTGGGCGCTGAACTGGGCCTGGTTGCCGGGCCTGCGCAGGAAGACGACCAGATGGCGGGCGACGGTCAGGGCGGTGTCGCGGCCCAGGTCCTCCTCGACGAGGGCGAGCGCGAGGTCGATGCCCGCCGTCACCCCGGCCGAGGTGGCGATCCGGCCGTCCCGTACGAAGATCGGGTCCGGGTCCACCTCGACGGCGGGGAAGCTGCGGGCGAGCTGCGCGCAGGCCATCCAGTGGGTGGTGACCCGGTGTCCGTCGAGCAGCCCCGCCTCGGCCAGCGGCAGCGCGCCGGTGCAGACGGAGACCAGCCGCTCGGTCCGCCCGCCGTGCGCGCGGAGCCAGTCGACCAGGGCGGGTTCGGTCCGCCGGGTGCCCGCGCCGCCCGGGACGAGCAGGGTGTGCGGGAGCCCGTCGGCGACCGCCCCGGCGAGCGTCGTGTCGGGGAGCAGCCGAAGCCCGCTGTCGGTGCGGACCGGGCGCCCGTCGAGGGAGGCGGTGCGGACGGTGTAGGCGGGCGGGGTGCCCGTGGCGCGGCCCGCCCCGGAGAACACCTCCACCGGGCCGGTGACGTCGAGGCTCTGCACGCCGTCGAAGAGCACGACGAGCACGGATCGCTGCGGCATGGCCCCATCCTTCGCGGGGCCGGGGGCGTCCGCAATGACGGATACCCCACCTTTCCTGCCACGGTCCGCCGTTCCCTCCGTACCGACTGGTAGGTAAGGTGCGCGGCATGACGAACCTGCCGCCCCGCGCGGGCCGACGTTGCGCCCACTCGATGAACCTGCTGCACGCGACGCTGTTCTTCTCCCCCGACCTGGACACCGAGTTCGAGGGACTCGGCATCGAGGACCCGAACGCGATGCGGCTGGCCGCGCGCAGCGCCCCGCTGGGCGCGGTAGGGGCCGGGACCGTCGCCGCGGCCTTCTACAACTACCGCCACGAGCTGCTCGCCCGGCACCTGCCCGCCGTGTGGGAGACCGCCTCCCCCGCCGCCGTGCTCGAAGCCCGGCTGCGGGTCGTCGACACCACCCTGAACCGGCTGCTCGGCGCCGAGGCGCTCGCCTCCCCCGAGCTGGCCGAGGCGGCCGGCCTCGCGCTGCGCGCCGCCGAGGGCTGCGCCCGGCACGCCCGCCCGCTCTACTCCGGCAACGCCGACCTGCCGGTCCCCGAGGCCCCGCACCTGCGCCTGTGGCACGCGGCGACGCTGCTGCGCGAGCACCGCGGCGACGGGCACCTGGCGGCCCTGCTGACGGCCGGGCTCGACCCGGTGGAGGCGCTCGTCAGCCACACCGCGACCGGCCGGGGCATGAGCCCGCGCTGGCTCCTCTCCACCCGCGGCTGGCGGCGCACGGACTGGGAGGCGGCGGTGGAGCGGCTGCGCGGGCGCGGGCTGCTGGACGCCGACGGCGAACTCACCGCCGCCGGGACGGCCCTGCGCGAGGCGCTGGAGGACGAGACGGACCGGCTGGACGCGGCCCCGTACGAGCGGCTGGGCGCGGAGGGGACGGCCCGGCTCGCCGAGCTCGCCAAGGGGCTCCTGGTCACGGCCGTGGGCGCGGGCGCCTTCCCGGCCGACCTGACCGGCAAGGCGTGACGGGCGGCGCGTGACGGGCCCCGGGGTGGGCCTCGGGGCGGGTCGGTTGGCGCGGGCGGGCGGGTGACCGGGCAGAATGCATGGCGCAACCCAGAGGCACGAGAAGGCGGGTCGGACATCGTGACGACGTCCATCGAGGCAAGGATCGCCGACGAGCTCGGCGTACGCGAGCGACAGGTGAAGGCGGCCGTCGAACTGCTGGACGGCGGTTCGACCGTGCCGTTCATCGCGCGCTACCGCAAGGAGGCGACCGAGCTGCTCGACGACACTCAGCTGCGCACGCTGGAGGAGCGGCTGAGGTATCTGCGCGAGCTGGAGGACCGGCGGAGCTCCGTCCTCGACTCCGTACGGGAGCAGGGCAAGCTCACCCCGGAGCTGGAGGCGCGGATCCTGGCCGCCGACACCAAGGCGCGGCTGGAGGACATCTACCTGCCGTACAAGCCGAAGCGGCGGACCAAGGCGCAGATCGCCCGCGAGGCCGGTCTCGCGCCGCTCGCCGAGGGGCTGCTCGGCGACCCGTCGGTGGACCCGCTCGCGGCGGCCGCCGCGTTCGTGGACGCGGACAAGGGCGTCGCCGACCCGGCGGCGGCCCTGGAGGGCGCGCGGGCGATCCTCACCGAGCGCTTCTCCGAGGACGCCGACCTGATCGGCGAGCTGCGCGAGCGGATGTGGGGCCGGGGCCGGCTGGTCGCCAAGGTCCGCGAGGGGAACGAGGAGGCGGGCGCGAAGTTCGCCGACTACTTCGACTTCGCGGAGCCGTTCACCGCGCTGCCCTCGCACCGGATCCTCGCCATGCTGCGCGGCGAGAAGGAGGACGTGCTCAGCCTGGAGCTGGAGCCGGAGCGGCCCGCCGAGGCGCCCACCGGATCCGCCACCTCCTCGTACGAGCCGATCGTCGCCCACCGCTTCGGCGTGGCCGACCGGGGCCGGCCCGGCGACAAGTGGCTGCTGGACACGGTCCGCTGGGCCTGGCGGACCCGCATCCTGGTCCACCTCGGCATCGACCTGCGGCTGCGGCTGCGCACCGCCGCCGAGGACGAGGCGGTCCGGGTCTTCGCGGCGAACCTGCGCGACCTGCTGCTGGCCGCCCCCGCCGGGACCCGTGCGACGCTGGGCCTCGACCCCGGTTTCCGCACCGGCGTGAAGGTGGCCGTCATCGACGGGACCGGCAAGGTCGTCGCCACCGACACGGTCTACCCGCACGTCCCGGCGAACCGCTGGGACGAGTCGCTGGCGAAGCTGGCCCGGCTCGCGAAGGAGCACGCGGTCGAGCTGGTCGCCATCGGCAACGGCACCGCCTCCCGCGAGACGGACCGGCTGGCGGCCGACCTCATCGCGAGGCACCCGGAGCTGTCCCTCACCAAGGTGATGGTGTCGGAGGCGGGCGCCTCGGTGTACTCGGCGTCCGCGTTCGCCTCGCAGGAGCTCCCGGAGCTGGACGTGTCGCTGCGCGGCGCGGTGTCGATCGCACGGCGGCTCCAGGACCCGCTGGCCGAGCTGGTGAAGATCGACCCGAAGTCGATCGGCGTCGGGCAGTACCAGCACGACCTGTCCGAGGTGAAGCTCTCGCGCTCCCTGGACGCGGTCGTCGAGGACTGTGTGAACGGCGTCGGCGTCGACGTCAACACGGCCTCCGCGCCGCTGCTCTCGCGGGTCTCCGGCATCAGCGCGGGCCTCGCCGAGAACATCGTGGCGCACCGCGACACGAACGGCCCGTTCCGCTCCCGGCGCGCGCTGAAGGACGTGGCGCGGCTCGGCCCGAAGGCGTACGAGCAGTGCGCGGGCTTCCTGCGCATCCGGGGCGGCGACGACCCGCTGGACGCCTCCTCGGTGCACCCGGAGGCGTATCCGGTGGTGCGCCGGATGGTGAAGACGACGGGCGGCGAGGTCGGCGCGCTGATCGGCAACACGGGGGTGCTGCGCTCGCTGCGGGCCGACGCGTTCGTGGACGAGACCTTCGGTCTGCCCACGGTGAACGACATCCTGCGGGAGCTGGAGAAGCCGGGCCGCGACCCGCGTCCGGCGTTCCGTACGGCCACGTTCAAGGACGGCGTCGAGAAGATCGGCGACCTCGCGTCGGGCATGGTCCTGGAGGGGGTGGTCACCAACGTGGCCGCCTTCGGCGCCTTCGTCGACGTCGGCGTCCACCAGGACGGTCTGGTGCACGTCTCCGCCATGTCGAAGAACTTCGTCAAGGATCCCCGGGACGTGGTGAAGCCGGGTGACGTGGTGCGGGTGAAGGTCCTCGACGTGGACATCCCGCGCAAGCGGATCTCGCTGACCCTCCGGCTGGACGACGAGGCGACGGCCGAGTCCGCGCCGGGCGGCCCGAAGCGGGAGCGCGGCGGCGACCGGGGCGGCCGGGGTGCCGGTGCCCGGGGCGAGCGCGGCGGCGAACGCGGCGGGCGGCCCCCGCAGCAGCGCCGTGGCCAGCCCCAGGGGGCCGCTGCCCCGGCCCCGGCCAACGGCGCGATGGCGGACGCCCTGCGCAAGGCGGGGCTGCTGGGCGAGGGCGACGGCGGGAAGCGGCGCGGGCGCTGACGTGAACGCGACGGGGCCCGGCCGTGGCGGCCGGGCCCCGTCGGGCGTTTCGCGGGCGTTCGAGGGGCGCTCGCGGGGCGCTCGCGGGCGTTTCGCAGGCGTCCGCCGGCGTTCGCGGGCGGTGACGGCCGCTACGGCAGGAAGCGCAGCGCCCAGTCCGCCCGGTTGGCGACCGTGAGGTCCTCGTCCTCGGTCAGCGGCTGGAGCAGCCGCCGGGCCGCCGCCGGGTCCGCCTGGACGAGGCCGACGATCTCGTCGGCCAGCCCGTCCTGGTCGTCGCCCAGGTCGGCGGCGGAGGCGCGGACCAGGACCGGCAGGCGCTCGGCGCCGCCGACGGCCGCGATGACGCCGCCGAGGAGCTCGCGGCCGTAGGAGTCCCGGTCCTCGACGGCGCGGTCGAGCTCGGCCTCCAGCCGCGGGAGCAGGGCCGGGCCGCCGTCGGCCGCGAGGGCCTCGGCGAGGTCGATGGTCGCGTCGACGTCGGCCTCGGGGTCGTCGAGCATCTCGATCAGGCGCGTCAGGCGCTCGTCGTCGGTCATGGTGCCTCCTGGAATGCGCCGCCCACGGGCACGGGGACGACGGCCGGCGAGTCGAGCTCGGCGGCCACCTCCACGTCCCGGGGACGGCCGTACGCGTACAGTTCACGGCCCGGGTCGCAGCCCCGCAAGGCGGCGGCCGGGTCCTCCGGGGCGTCCCACGGCGTCGCCGCCGCGGTCGCCTCGGGTGTCGGGGTGGGCCGGGCGGGCCGCGCCGGGCCGGGGGCGGCGGGCGGCGCGGCCGGGGCCGGACCCCGGGCCTCCGCCGGTCCCCGGCCGAAGGAGACCCCCTGGGCGGCGGGCGGCCACCCGGAGGAGGCCGGACCGCCCGAGGCGTCCGGGCCCCGGCCGCCCGCGAGGCCCGTCATCAGAGCTCCGTCACCTTGCCGTCGGCGACCTCGACGCGCCGGGTCACGCGGACCGCGTCCAGCATCCGGCGGTCGTGCGTGACGAGCAGCAGGGTGCCCTCGTACGCGTCGAGGGCGGACTCCAGCTGCTCGATCGCGGGCAGGTCCAGGTGGTTGGTCGGCTCGTCGAGGACGAGCAGGTTGACGCCCCGGCCCTGGAGCAGGGCGAGCGCGGCGCGGGTGCGCTCGCCGGGCGACAGGGTGGTGGCGGGCCGCAGCACGTGGTCCGCCTTGAGGCCGAACTTGGCGAGCAGGGTGCGCACCTCGGCCGGCTCGGTGTCGGGGACGGCCGCGCAGAACGCCTCCAGGAGGGTCTCCGTACCATGGAACAGCTTGCGGGCCTGGTCGACCTCGCCGACCACGACGCCGGGCCCGAGGGCCGCGTCGCCGGAGTCGAGCGGCAGCCGGCCGAGCAGCGCGGCGAGCAGGGTGGACTTGCCGGCCCCGTTGGCGCCGGTGATGGCGACCTTGTCGGCCCAGTCGACCTGGAGGGAGACGGGACCGAAGGAGAAGTCGCCGCGCCGCACGGCGGCCTCGCGCAGGGTGGCGACGACCGAGCCGGAGCGCGGGGCCGCCGCGATCTCCATGCGCAGCTCCCACTCCTTGCGGGGCTCGTCGACGACGTCCAGGCGCTCGATCATGCGCTGGGTCTGGCGGGCCTTCGCGGCCTGCTTCTCGCTGGACTCGCCGCGCAGCTTGCGCCCGATCTTGTCGTTGTCGGAGGACTTGCGGCGGGCGTTGCGGACGCCCTTGTCCATCCAGTTGCGCTGCATCTGGGCGCGCCCCTCCAGGGCGGCCTTCTTGTCGGCGTACTCCTCGTAGTCCTCGCGGGCGTGCCGCCGGGCGGTGTCCCGCTCCTCCAGATACGCCTCGTAGCCGCCGCCGTAGAGGGTGATCTGCTGCTGGGCGAGGTCGAGTTCGAGGACCTTGGTGACGGTGCGGGTGAGGAACTCGCGGTCGTGGCTGATGACGACGGTGCCCGCGCGCAGCCCCTGCACGAAGGACTCCAGGCGCTCCAGGCCGTCGAGGTCGAGGTCGTTGGTGGGCTCGTCGAGGAGGAAGACGTCGTAGCGGGAGAGCAGGAGGGACGCGAGGCCGGCGCGGGCGGCCTGGCCGCCGGAGAGGCCGGTCATCGGCTGGTCGAGCCCGACGGTGAGGCCGAGGGAGGCGGCGACCTCCTCGGCCCGCTCGTCGAGGTCGGCGCCGCCGAGGTCGAGCCAGCGCTCCAGGCTGATCGCGTACGCGTCGTCGGCGCCGGGCGTGCCGTCGACGAGGCCCTGGGTGGCCTCGTCCATCGCGGTCTGCGCGGCGGCGACGCCGGTGCGGCGGGCCAGGAAGGCGCGGACGGTCTCGCCCTCGCGCCGCTCGGGCTCCTGCGGGAGGTGCCCGACGGTCGCGGTGGGCGGCGAGAGCCGCAGCTCCCCGTCCTCGGGGGTGTCGAGGCCCGCGAGGAGCCGCAGCAGGGTGGACTTCCCGGCCCCGTTGACCCCGACGAGGCCGATGACGTCCCCGGGGGCGACGACGAGGTCGAGCCCGGAGAAGAGGGAGCGGTCGCCGTGGCCGGCGGCGAGGTTCTTGGCGACGAGAGTGGCAGTCATCAGGTGATGAATCCTAGGTGAGGGCGGGGGTGCGGTGGGCCGGGGCTGGTCTGTACCGTCCCGGTCATGGACGGTGACCGGGGTGGGGACAGCGGGGACAGCGGTGTGATCGTGGTGGGCGGCGGGGTCGTCGGGCTGACGACGGCGGTCCGGCTCGCCGAGCGCGGGGTGCGGGTCCGGGTCTGGTCCCGGGACCCGGTGGCGGCGACGACCTCGGCGGTGGCGGGCGCCCTGTGGTGGCCGTATCGGATCGAACCGGCGGCGGAGGTCGGCGCCTGGTCGCTGGTCTCGCTGCGGCGGTACGCGGAGCTGGCCGGCGATCCGGCGGCGACCGGGGTGCGCCTGGTGCCGGGCGTCCACGCGGGCACGCTCCTGGACGGGCTCGGCGCCTGGGCGAAGGAGGTCCCCGGGCTGCGGCAGCTTCCCCCGGAGGAGGTGCCGGGGCCGTACGCGGTGGGGCTGGCCGCCCGGCTGCCGCTGATCGACATGCCGGTCCACCTGGCGTGGCTGGTGGCGCGGCTGACGGAGCTGGGCGGCTCCTTCGAGCGCCGGACGGTGACCGGTCCGGGCTTCGCGGAGGCCGCCGCCGAGGCCCGGACGGTGGTCGACTGCACCGGGCTCGCCGCCCGCGAGCTGGTCCCGGACCCCCGGCTGCGGCCGGTGCGGGGGCAGCTCGTGCTGGTGGAGGACCCGGGGGTGGGGAGCTGGTTCACGGCCGCCGACGGCGCCTCGGACAAGACGACGTACTTCTTCCCGCAGCCGGGCCGGCTGATCCTGGGCGGCACCGCCGAGGAGGACGACGAGAGCCTGACGCCGGACCCGGCGGTCGCGGCGCGGATCGTCGCGCGCTGCGCCCTGGTCCGCCCCGAGATCGCGGACGCCCGGATCCTGGGCCACCGGGTGGGCCTGCGCCCGGCGCGGACGGGCGGGGTCCGCATCGAGGCGGAGCGCCGCCCGGACGGCGGCCTGCTGGTCCACCACTACGGCCACGGCGGCGCCGGGGTCACGGTCGCCTGGGGGTGCGCGGAACGGGCGGCGGACCTGGTGTGCGGGGGGTGAGGGGGCGGCGGGGCGGCGGTACCGCCGGGGAGCCGCCCGGCCACCGGAGCCGCCAGGCCACCCGGGCCGCGAGGCCACCCGGGCCACTGGGCCACCCGGGCCGCCAGGCCACCGGAGCCCTGGGCCCCAGTGACCCGCGCGCCCCAGTGACCCGCGCGCCCCGGCGACCCGCGCCCCGGGCTCAGCAGGTTTCCAGCGGCTCCCCCGGTGTCAGCGCGTACGTGGCCCTGGGGTCGAGCAGCAGGGCGGCCAGGGCGCGCTGGGGCTGGCGGAGGGGGACGAGGGCGGTGCCGTCCTTTCGTTGCCTGACGACCAGGCCGTGCAGGGCCAGTTCGTCCTTGTACTCCGCGTACCGCTCGGCCGTCAGCCGGTAGCCGCAGGGCGGGTCGTGGAGGATCTCGGCCGGTTCGGCCGGGTCGTTGTCGGCGCCGCCGAGGAGGATCGGGCCTCGGTCGGCGTAGCCGGTGGCGCGGGCCCGGGCGGTGGCCTCGGCGAGGGGGCCGCGGCGGGCCTCCGCGTAGCCGAACAGGCCCTTGAGGGCCGCCTTCTGGGTGGCCACCCGGCGACGGTGGTTCAGCGCCGGGTCGTCCCGTTCGGCCTGGTCGCGGGCGTCCTCGCGGGTCTCCACGAGCAGGCCGACGGCGTGCTTGAGCCCGGCCGTGTTGCGCAGGATGCGCTCCTGGCCGTCGCCCGCGACCTGCTTGATCGGCTCGCCGGTGAGCGGGTCGGTCCAGATGCCGTAGAGGCCGGTGCCGAACCCGGCGCGCGCCCCGGCCGGGCGCACGTACGCCTCGGAGAGGGTGCGGGACTCGGCGTGGACGCGCGGGTCGGTGTTGAGGTTGCGCGGCCACAGGGCCAGCAGGTCCTTGTCGTAGTACGGCGGGGTGGCCCCGTACTCGTGCAGGTCGTAGACGAGTTCGGGCCGCCGGTCGCGCAGCACGGCGGCGAGCGCCCGGGTCTCGGCGGTGCGCAGCGCGAGGTGGTCGCGGTTGATGTCGACGCCGTCGGCGTTGCCCCGGGTGTCGGCCTCGCGGCCGTCGGGGTTGGCGTTGGGGACGACGAGCAGGGTCGTGCGGGCGAGGAACCGCCGGGTCGCGGCGGACTCGTCGTACGCCAGGTCCCGCAGGGTGCTCAGGCAGGTCTCGCGGCCCGCGGGCTCGTCGCCGTGCTGGGAGCAGACGAGGAGCACGGTGGCGGGGCCGGTGCCGAGGGCGGCGAGGCGGATCGGGCGGTGCTGCCGGGTGGTGCCGATCTCGCGGACGGTGAGGCGCGGCGCGGCCCGGTCCAGGGCGGCGAGGAAGGCGGTCTCCTCGGCCTCGGTGGTCCACCGGGCGCCGTCGCTGCTCTCGAAGCCGGTCCGCGGGGGCGCGGGCGGGGCCCCGCCGCCGGCCGCCTCCGTGGGGGTGGCGAGCAGCGGCAGGGCGAGGGCGGCGCCCACCGCGAGGGTGAGCGCGCGCCGGCGGGTACGGACGGTTCGGGTCATCGGGCCTCGCCGGGGATCGGGGCGCCGGTCCGCGCGGGTGCGGCGCGGCCGGCCGGGACGTCACCGGACTGAACGCCCGCGCGGCGGGCCGGGTCACCGGTGGTCGCCCGGTCGAAGGCGCGCGCGCCGCCGACCAGCGGGACCCGGGCCCAGGTGCGGGAGAGGTCGAGGGTGACGGTCGGGCGGGTGGACGGCGGGTCGAGGAGGTCCTTGTCGGTGCCCGCGACGATCAGCGCGAGGCGGTGTCCGGCGGGGACGACGTGGTCGGTGGGGGCGAGCTTCAGGGTGATCTCGTACGCCTTGCCCGGGGTGAGCGGGCGGCCCCGGCCCGGGTCGGCCCAGGTGCCGAGGTCGGCCCAGCCCCGGCTGACGACGGTGTGGCCGACGTCGGCGGTGCGCGCCTCGGTGTCCTTGTAGCAGGCGCTGTCGCCGGGGGTGCTCGCGCCCCAGCAGCTGCGGCCGGTGAGGGTGGTGATGCCCTCGCCGGCTTCGTTGTAGGCGCGGATGGTAGCGGGGCCGAGGTCGACGAGGACGGCGCTGAGGTGGGCGGTCGACGTCGTCGGGGTGGCGGTGACGGTCACCGTGGAGGAGCCGGAGATCCGCAGGTCGCGGCCGAGCGGTCCGGTGCTGAAGCCGGCCTTGGCGGGGGTGGAGCGGTCGATGTCGGCGGCCCAGTCGAGCTCGCTGAGGGCGGGGTCGTCGGTGAAGGTCTCGGTGGTGCCGCGCGGGGCGCGGTCGCGGTCGAGGACGCCGACGCCGGGGGCGGTGCCGGTGGCGGGGCGCAGCACGGTGGCGGCGGTGCCGGGGGCGGGCCAGACGCGGTCGGTGGTCCAGCGGTCGGGGGCGCGCTCGACGTCGGCCATCGGCTCGCGGTCGATGCCGTTGTCGTAGCCGAGGAGGTGGTGGTCGAACCAGCGGTGCAGGGTGCGGACCCAGTCGGCGCGGCGGAAGTCGAAGGGGTCGACGTGGCCGGTCTGGGAGAGCCAGATCTTGCGCTCGACGCCGTTGGCGGCGAGGGCGTCCCACCACTGGCCGAACTGGTTGGCGCGCACGTTGAGGTCCTGCTGGCCGTGCACGACGAAGACGCTGGCCTTGACCTTGCGGGCGTCGGCGACGTAGTCGCGCTCGCTCCAGGCGGGGGTCCAGTCGCCGGTGTACGGGGTGGCCCGAGTGATCCGGTCCTGGACGGCGGCGCAACGTGCCTTGGCGTCGGGGCTGTTGACGTAGTCGGAGAGCCAGCTGGGGTTGGCGTCGTAGAGCGGGGCGCCCTGGGAGTGGAAGTAGTCGTACCAGGAGGAGATCGCGCCGATCGGGACGATGGTGCGCAGGCCCTCGACGCCGGTGGCGGCCACGCCGTTGGCGACGGTGCCGTCCCAGCTCTTGCCGATCATGCCGACGTTGCCGGTGGACCAGCCGGTGGCGCGGGCGCGTTCGGCGCCGGTGCGGCTGGTGTAGCCGCGGGCGCGCCCGTTCAGCCAGTCGACGACGGCCTTGGCGGAGAGCACGTCGGAGCGTCCGCCGACGTCGTCGCAGCCGTCGGAGCGGCTGGTGCCGGCGAGGTCGACGGCGGCGAAGGCGTAGCCGCGGGGGACGAAGTAGTTGTCGTAGTAGAGCGGGAACTGGACGGGCTTGCCGTCCGCGTCGTAGGTCTTGCGCTGGCCTTCGTTGCCCCGGCCGCAGCAGGCGTAGTACGGGCTGGCGTCCATGATGACCGGGATCTTCCGGCCGGCCGCGGCGGGTTCGCGGGGGCGGACGATGTCGACGGCGACCCGGTCGGCGCGTCCGTCGGCGTCGCCGTCGAGTCCGGTGTCGACCCAGACGGACTCGCGGACGGCGTCGGCGTAGGAGAAGACGGGCGCGGACTCCCGGACGCCGCCGGGGCGGGTCGCGGTGTCCGGTCCCGCGAGGGCGGCCGGCTGGGCGAGGGCCGCCGGTCGGGCGAGCGCCGCCGGGTCCGCCGCCCGTTGGGCGCCGGCCGGCTGCGCTCCGGCGGCCGGGGCGAAGGCGGCCAGCAGGGCCGCCGTGGCGGCGACGGCCAGGGTTCCGCACGACAGACGGGCTCCGCGGGTTCTCCGCGCACGTATCGGCATGGGGCGGAACGTACCCCGGGCGCCCGCCCAGCAAAAGAGTGCCGACCGGGACATCCGGTGCGTGGGGTTCGTGTCGGCCGAATGGCGATCATGTGACAGGGGGTGCTCTGGACGTGACGGGGCGTCGGCGGGCTGAATAGTCTCGCTAAGGACCGACGACCACCCGTGCGTCTTACCGTTCTCATCACTTGGGGAGCACCCGTGCACCGCAGAATCATCGTTCCCAGCGCCCTCGCGGCCGGCCTGCTGCTGGCGATCCCGGCATCGGCCGCCGCCGGGGGTCCGGGGGTATCCCCCGGAGAAAGCAGCACCCCCGGCGCCCCGGGCATCGGCGACTCCTACTACCCCGCCAGCGGCAACGGCGGTTACGACGTGTCGCACTACGACCTGCGACTGAAGTACCAGCCCGCGACGGACCTGCTGGAGGGCACGGCGACGCTGATCGCCACCACCAAGCAGAACCTGTCCCGCTTCAACCTCGACCTCGGCCTGAAGGTCAGCGAGGTGCGGGTGAACGGGCGGGTCGCGAAGTTCACCACGGCCGGCGACCACGAGCTGGTGGTGACCCCGGCGGCACCGCTGGAGAAGAACAAGTCGGTCTCGATCGTGGTCCGTTACGCGGGCAAGCCGTCCGAGGTGAAGATAGGCGGCTGGTCGGCCTGGGCCCGTACGCCGGACGGCGGCGTCGCCGCGCAGGAGCCGGATTCGGCCGTCTGGTGGTTCCCGTCCAACGACCACCCGCTGGACAAGGCGACCTTCGACGTGTCGGTGTCGGTGCCGGACGGTCACCAGGCGATCAGCAACGGCGTGCTCCAGTCGCAGTCCTCGAAGCTGGGCTGGACGCGCTTCAACTGGCGCTCGGACAAGCCGCAGGCGACGTATCTGGCCACGCTGGCGGTCGGCAAGTTCGACATCACCACCGACAAGACGGCGAACGGCCTGCCGGTCCTGAACGCGTACAGCAAGGACCTGGGCGCGAACGCCGGGGCGGCCCGCGCCTCTATCGAGCGCACCACCGAGGTCGCGGAGTGGCTGGAGTCGGTCTTCGGCCCGTACCCGTTCAACTCCCTTGGCGGCTACGTGCCGAACGTGACCAGCGGCTTCGCGCTGGAGACGCAGACCCGGCCGTTCTACAGCCCGCGCCAGTTCGCCAACGGGGCGAACGTCTCGGTGGTCGTGCACGAGCTGGCCCACCAGTGGTACGGCGACAGCGTCTCGGTCGCCGACTGGAA
This sequence comes from Streptomyces sp. NPDC048659, assembly GCF_040650575.1. Lineage (NCBI taxonomy): Bacteria > Bacillati > Actinomycetota > Actinomycetes > Kitasatosporales > Streptomycetaceae > Streptomyces > Streptomyces sp. NPDC048659. The sequence continues at coordinate 45,471 of NZ_JBEZHM010000016.1, forward strand.
GGACATCTGGATCAACGAGGGCTTCGCCCGCTACAGCCAGTGGCTGTGGTCGGAGAAGGAGGGCGAGGGCACGGCCCAGGAGCTCGCCGACTACGTGTACCAGACGCGCGCGGCGGACGACCCGTTCTGGACCGTGAAGCCGGGCGACCCGGGCCCGGACGCGCAGTTCGACATCGCGGTCTACGACCGGGGCGCGCTGGCGCTCCAGGCGCTGCGCAACGAGGTCGGCGACGAGGCGTTCTTCGCGATCCTCAAGGGCTGGCCGCAGCAGTACGCCTACGGCAACGCGAAGGTCTCGGACTTCGTGAAGTACGCGGAGAAGGTCTCGCGCAAGCCGCTGGCGGGCCTCTTCGACACCTGGCTCTACCAGCCGGTGAAGCCCGCCGCCCCGGCGGCGGCCGAGGCGGGCCTGAAGGCTTCCGCGCCGAAATCGGCGGCCCGCGCCGCGAAGGGCGCGGCGAAGACCGCGACGGTGCAGCCGGTGGCGCCGAAGTCCTGGAAGAAGATCGCGGAGACGAACACGATCCACGAGAACGACCGGCACTGAGTCCCGGGCCGCTGAACCCCGGACACCGAGCCGCGGTCCCCGAGCCGCGGTCCCCGGGCCGGACAACCCGGGCCGGGCCCCCGGCCCGGGGACCGCACACGACGCCCGCCGGTCCCGCCCCCCTCTCGCCAAGGGGGGCGGGACCGGCGGGCCCGTCGTACGCGGCGGGCCCGCCGTACGCGGAGAGCGCTTTCCCGGGCGGCCCGCCCGGCGCCGGGCCGAGCGGTTACCCTCGTGGCGTCAGCACCGACCGCCGCGACGCCCCGAGGAGCCGGCCTTGAGCGCAACCCCGCCCGGTGGGCGCCCCACCCTGGAGGAGGTCGCCGCGCGGGCGGGCGTGTCCCGGGCGACGGTCTCGCGCGTGGTGAACGGCGGCGCGGGTGTGCGGGACACCCTGGTGGAGAAGGTCCGCAAGGCCGTCGACGAGCTGGGCTACGTGCCGAACCACGCGGCGCGCACGCTGGTGACCCGGCGCAACGGGGCGGTCGCCGTGATCATCGCCGAGCCGGAGTTCCGGATCTTCTCGGACCCCTTCTTCGAGCGTCAGGTGCGCGGCATCAGCCGTGAACTGACGACTTTCGACGCCCAGTTGGTGCTGCTCTGGGTGGAGGACAGCGGCGACCACGAGCGGATCGCGCGCTATCTGGGCGGCGGGCACGTGGACGGCGCGCTCGCGTTCTCGCTGCACGACGACGACGAACTGCCCGCGATCATCCGGCGCGCCGGGGTCCCCACCGTCTTCGGCGGGCGCCCCGGCTGGACCGGCCCGGACGGGCGGCCCGAGGTGCCGTACGTCGACTGCGACAACCGGGGCGGGGCGCGGGCGGCGGTGCGCCATCTGCGGGCGCTCGGGCGGGAGCGGATCGCCCACATCGCGGGCCCGCGCGACCAGACCTCGGCGCTGGACCGGCTGCACGGCTACCACGACGAACTCCCGGACGCGGTGCCGGAGCTGGTGGCGGACGGCGACTTCACACGCGCGAGCGGCGCGCGGGCGATGGCCGCGCTGCTCGAACGCGGCACCCGCCTCGACGCGGTCTTCGCGGCCAACGACCTGATGGCGGCGGGCGCGCTGGAGGTGCTGCGGGAGCGGGGCGCGCGGGTGCCGGACGACGTGGCGGTGGTCGGCTTCGACGACATGCCGGCGGTGGTCGAGACGACCGCGCCGCCGCTGACGACGGTCCGTCAGGACATCGAGGGCATGGGTCGTTTGATGGTGCGTCAGCTCATGCGGGCGCTGGACGGCGAGCGGGCCGGGGCCCTGATCACCCCGACGGAGCTGGTGCGGCGCGCCTCGGCGTGATGTCGCGCCGGACCTCTTGACGTGAACCCGGCAAAGACGGCACGCTCCTCGGGCAGGTCCTGAGAGCGCTCTCAATGGGCGATCGGCAGCCAGGAGCCAAGGGAGGCCCCTATGCGCACTGTCCGAGCCGCCGCCGCGGCCGTACTCGTCGGGGCGCTGGTCGCCGGATGCTCGTCCGGCGGGGGCGGCGCGGGATCCGGGTCGGCGGGCGGGAAGACCGTCGTCACCATCGATCTGTTCGGCTCCTTCGGCTACCAGGAGGCCGGCCTCTACGCCGCCTACGAGAAGGCCCACCCGGGGATCACGATCAAGCAGACCGACACCGAGGACGAGCAGGACTACTGGAAGGCGCTCCAGACCCGGCTCGCGGGCGGCGGCGGGACGGCCGACGTGCAGGCGGTCGAGGTGGGCCGGATCGCCTCCGTCACCCAACAGCAGGGCGAACGCTTCGAGGACCTGCGCGCGTACGGCGCGGACAAGCTCAAGGACGGCTTCGCGAGCGCCACCTGGGCCGCCGCGAGCGCGCCGGACGGCGCGGTCCTCGGCCTCGGCACCGACATCGGCCCCGAGGCGATGTGCTACCGGAAGGACCTCCTCGCGAAGGCCGGACTGCCCACCGACCGCACCGAGCTGGCCTCCCGCTGGTCCACCTGGGAGGGCTATCTGGAGCTCGGGCGGCAGTACCGGGCGAAGGCGCCCGGCAAGAGCGCCTGGCTCGACAGCGTCGGCAGCCTCTACACCGTCATGGTCGGCCAGGAGAAGGAGCGTTACTACGACGCCTCCGGCAAGCTGATCTACGCGGACAATCCGCCGGTGCGGCGCGCCTGGGACACCGCCGTGCGGGCAGCCGGGGACGGGCTCAGCGCCAAGCTCGACCAGTGGTCCCCGCAGTGGAACCAAGCCTTCGCCGCCGGCTCCTTCGCCACCCTGCCCTGCCCCGCCTGGATGCTCGGCTACATCAAGGGCCAGGCGGGCGAGGCGGGCAAGGGCACCTGGGACATCGCCCGGCTGCCCGGCGGCGCCGGGAACTGGGGCGGCTCCTTCCTCGCCGTACCGCGCGCGGCGAAGCACAAGAAGGAGGCGTACGAGCTGATCAGCTGGCTCACCGCGCCCGCCCAGCAGGCCCGCCTCTTCCGCGAGCGGGGCAACTTCCCCTCGTCCACCGGGGCCATCGCGCAGATCGCGGACGCCACCGACCCGTACTTCTCGGGCGCCCCGATCGGCCGCATCTTCGGCGAGGCGGCGAAGGCGGCCCCGGTGCAGGTGCTCGGGGTCCACGACAAGAACGTCGCCGACCAGATCACCAACGCGCTGAGCGAGGTGGAACGCAAGGGCACCGCCCCGGACGAGGCGTGGTCCCACGCCCGGAAGGGCGTCGAGAACGCGATCGGCTGACCGGGGAGCGGCGGCCTCGCCCGGACCGCCCGCGCGTTGGCCTCACGCGGCCCCGGACCGCCCGCACCCTGGTCCCGGCGCCCCTCCCCGTCCTCGTGTCTCCCCGGCCCCACCCCCTCCGAAGGGCCCCTCCCGTGACCCTCGCCCGGCTGTGGCGCACCGTGTCCCCGTACACCTTCCTCGCGCCGTTCCTCACCCTCTTCGCCGCCTTCGGGCTCTTCCCGCTGCTCTACACCGCCTTCGTCTCCCTCCACCGCGTCGAGCTCCAGTCACCCGGCGCGATGGAGTGGCGCGGGCTCGGCAACTACACGGCCCTGCTCACCGACGAGTTCTTCTGGGGAGCGGTGCGCAACACCGTCGTCATCGGCGTGCTGTCCACGGTCCCGCAGCTCCTGATGGCGCTCGGGCTCGCCCATCTGCTCCACTACCGGCTCCGCGGCCGGACCTTCTTCCGCACCGCGATGCTGCTGCCGTACGCGACCTCCGTCGCCGCCGCGACCCTCGTCTTCGCCCAGCTCTTCGGGCGGGACTTCGGGCTGGTCAACTACCTCCTCTCGCTGGCCGGGGCGGGCCCCGTCGACTGGCAGGACGGCACCTTCGCCTCGCAGGCGGCGGTCTCCTCGATCGTCGTCTGGCGCTGGACCGGCTACAACGCGCTCATCTACCTGGCGGGGATGCAGTCGATCCCCGACGAGCTGTACGAGGCGGCCGAGGTGGACGGGGCCTCGCGGCTGCGCCAGTTCGTCCACGTCACACTGCCGGGACTGCGGCCGACGATCGTCTTCACCGTGGTCGTCTCGACGATCGGCGCGACCCAGCTCTTCGGTGAACCGCTGCTCTACCAGGGCTCCGTGTCGGGCGGGATCTCGCACCAGTACCAGACGCTCGGGCTCTATCTGTACGAGCAGGGCTGGGGCTTCTTCCACCTCGGCCGGGCGGCGGCGGTGGCCTGGCTGATGTTCCTGCTGATCCTGCCGCTCGTCGGGGCGCACGCGCTCCTCGCGCGGCGCCGCTCCCGGCGCGACGCGTCCGCGCGGGCGGCGGCGTGAGCGCCCGGACCGGCCGCCGCGCCGGCCCCGTCGCGTACGCCGTGCTCGTCCTCGCCGTCCTGGTCTCGGCCTTCCCGTTCTACTGGACGCTGGTCGCCGCCACCCGCTCCAACGCCGACCTGGCGAAGGTGCCGCCCAGCCTGCTGCCGGGGCCGAACCTCATCCCCAACATCCGGGCCGTGCTCGACGAGGCCGACATCGGCAGGGCGCTGCTCAACTCGCTGCTGGTGTCCGGCTCGATCACCGTCGGCACGGTGCTGTGCTGCACCCTGGCCGGCTTCGCCTTCGCCAAGCTGCGCTTCCGCGGCCGGGGCGCGCTGCTCGCGCTCACCGTGGGCACGATGATGATCCCGCCGCAGCTCGGCGTGATCCCGCTCTTCATGCTGATCGCCGAGCTGGGCTGGGTGGACCGGCTCCAGTCGGTGATCCTGCCGGGGCTGGTGTCCGCCTTCGGGGTCTTCTTCATGCGCCAGTTCCTGGTACGGGCGCTGCCGGACGAGCTGATCGAGGCGGCCCGGACGGACGGGGCCTCCTCCGCCCGGATCTTCTGGTCGATCGTGGTGCCGGTGGCCCGCCCCGGGATGGCCGTGCTCGGGCTGCTCACCTTCATGAGCTCCTGGAACGACTTCTTCTGGCCGATCGTCGCGCTCTCCTCGCGGGAGCCGACCGTGCAGGTCGCGCTGCGCCAGCTCGGCGGCGGCTACGTCCACGACCAGTCCGTCGTCATGGCGGGCACCCTGCTCGGCACCCTCCCCGTCCTGCTGGTCTTCGGACTGCTCGGCCGGCAGATCGTCGGCGGGATCATGCGGGGCGCCGTCAAGGGCTGAGCCGCACAGGCCGGGCCCGGGGCCGCAGGCGCCCGGGCCCGGTCGGCCGGACTCCGCCGTGCGGGCCGTCCTCCGTGCCCTTTCTCCGATACCGGGAGTTTTCCTCTCATGAACGCTCATTTCCCTGCCGGCTTCCGCTGGGGCTCGGCCACCGCCGCCTACCAGGTCGAGGGGGCCGCGTCCGAGGACGGCCGCACCCCGTCGATCTGGGACACCTTCAGCCGCACCCCGGGCAAGGTGCGCAACGGCGACACCGGCGACACCGCCACCGACCACTACCACCGCACGCGCGAGGACGTCGCCCTGATGCGGGAGCTCGGCCTCACCGACTACCGCTTCTCGCTCTCCTGGTCGCGGGTGCTGCCGGGCGGCCGGGGCCCGGTGTCGCAGAAGGGCCTCGACTTCTACCGGCGGCTGGCCGACGAGCTGCTCGACGCCGGGATCCGGCCGGTCGCCACGCTCTACCACTGGGACCTGCCGCAGGAGCTGGAGGACGCGGGCGGCTGGCCGGAGCGCGCGACGGCGGAGCGCTTCGCGGAGTACGCGGGGCGCGCGGCGGAGGCGCTGGGCGACCGGATCGGCACCTGGACCACGCTCAACGAGCCGTGGTGCGCCGCCTTCCTCGGCTACGGCTCCGGGGAGCACGCCCCGGGCCGGACCGACGACCGGGCCGCGCTGCGCGCCGCGCACCACCTGAACCTGGCGCACGGCCTGGGCGTACGGGCGCTGCGGGCGGCGCTGCCCGCCTCGGCCGAGGTGTCGCTGACGCTGAACCTGCACGCGCTGCGGCCCGCCTCGGACGCGCCGGAGGACCGGGACGCGGTGCGCCGGATCGACGCGGTCGGCAACCGGATCTTCCTGGACCCGGTCTTCCACGGGCGGCTGCCGGCGGACCTGGTGGCCGACACGGCCCCGCTCACCGACTGGTCCTTCGTCCACGACGGCGACCTCGCGGCGATCTCCGCCCCGGTCGACTCGCTGGGGGTGAACTACTACTCCCCCGCCGTCGTCGCCGCGGGCTCCTCGGCCTCGCCGTCCCCGTGGCCGGGGGCCGCCGGGCACGTGCGCTTCGTGCCGCTGCCGGGGCCGCGCACCGCGATGGACTGGCCGGTGGACGCGGACGGGCTGTACGAGCTGCTGGTCCGGTTGCGCGACGAGCTGCCGGGCGTACCGCTGCTGATCACGGAGAACGGGGCCGCGTACGACGACTACGCGGACCCCGAGGGCGCGGTCCACGACCCGGAGCGGGTGGCCTACCTGGCGGCGCATCTGGCGGCGGCGGGGCGGGCGCTGGCCGACGGGGTGGACCTGCGCGGCTACTTCGTGTGGTCGCTGCTGGACAACTTCGAGTGGGCGCACGGGTACGGGCGCCGGTTCGGGATCGTCCACGTGGACTTCCCGACCGGCCGCCGCACGCCGAAGGACAGCTTCCGCTGGTACGGGGAGGTCATCGCCCGGAACGGGCCGCCGTCCCGCTGACCCCGGACCGCGCGGCGCGGCGGGCCTCGTGTGCGAGCGGCAGGTAGCGCAGCCGCTCGGGGAGGACGGGCACCACGGCCCGGACGACCCGGGCGAGCCGGCGCAGCCGCCGCTCCTGGGCCGCGGTCCACTCCAGGCCGATCGCCTCGCGCGCGTCCGGCGGCATGAGGCCGACGGTGAGGAAGGCCCGGACCCGCAGGAACGGGCGCCGCAGCAGCGGCCAGAGCGCCTTCAGGGCGAGGCGTACGGGGAGCGGGCCGCGGTCGGGGGCGGGGACGGGCTGGTCGGTGGCGAGGAGTTCGCGGACGACGACGGTGGCCTCCAGCTCCTCGGCGAGGACCCGGCGGTAGTAGGGCCAGAACTCCTCGATGGTCCCCGGCATGTCCCGGTCGTGGATGCCGAGGATCCGGCCGACGCGCAGCCACTCGGTGTAGAGGGCGCGGTCCTGGGCCTCGGTGAGGGGGCGGGCGAGGTAGCGCAGGCCGTGCCGGTAGACGGGGTAGCCGGTGGCGTGGACCCAGGCGTAGTAGGCGGGGGTCAGCGCGTGGTAGCGGCGGCCGTGGGCGTCGGTGCCCTGGATCTCCTTGTGCAGCGCCCGGAGCCTGCGGCCCTCCTCGGCGGCGGCCTCCCCGCCGTAGATCCACAGCTGGAGCGAGCGCAGGGAGCGCTCACCGCGGCCCCAGGGGTCGGTGCGGAAGACGGAGTGCGCGTCGACGCCGGCGCCGATGGCGGGGTGGGCGACCTGCATGGTGAGCGCGGCGGGCAGCATGAGCAGGGCGCGGACGTCTCCGGCGACGCTCCACAGGACGCCGCCGACGGGCGGCGGGAGGGGGCCGGCGGGGCGGGGCCGTCGCGCGGGGGCGGTGGTGGCCGCCGGTATCGCGGGTCCCGTGGGGGCTGCCGGGCCCGGGTCGGTGCGGTCCGTCACGGGTGGTTCCTCTCGTTCTCGCCGACCCGGACCGCCCGGCCGCGGCGGGACGGGCGGGGCGGGCGCGGTGGGCGCGGCCGGATATGACGCGGGGCCGCGTCCCGGGCGGTGGGCCCGGGACGCGGCCCCGTACGGGCAGGCGCGTGGTGCGTCAGCGCTGGGCGCCGACCGGCTCGCCGACGATGCGGCCGGCCAGGGCGTGGGCCCAGGCGTCGACGTCGGCGGTGAGCTCGCGCTCGGCGGCGGCGCGCTCGGCGGCGATCTTCTCGGAGCCGGCGGCCAGGATCGTCTCGCGCTCGCGCAGACCCTCGGCGCGGGCGGCGGCGATGGCGGCGGCGCCCTCCTCGGTGGCCTGGGAGCGGATGCGGGCGGCGTCGTGGCGGGCCTCGGCGAGCTCGGCCTCGTACTGCTCGCGGATCGCGGTGGCCTCGGCGCGCAGGTCGTCGGCGCGCTCGGTGCCGCCGTCGATGGCGTCCTCGCGCTCGGCGAGGGTGCGGTTGATCTTCGGGAGGATCCCCTTGGCGATGATGAGGAAGGTGACGCCGAAGACCACGAAGCCGATGATGAGCTCGGCCCACACCGGGTTGAGCGGACCGAGGTCCGTGTTGAAGATCTGCGAGTTCTGCGCGAGGGTCATGGGCCCATCTTACCTGGTCGCGAAAGCGACTATTCGGACAAATGGCCGAGAGTTGGCGCGTTCGTGCGGGCCGCGCAAGATTCGCGGCACCCAATGGCTACCGGAAGGTAACTACGGCTGCTTTGATGTGCGGCGCCGGTCCTCCAACCCCCCATCATTTCACGGGAGTTCCCAGTGCCGTTCCGCTCGCACCGCCGCGTCCCGGGCGCAGCCCTGTCCGTCGTGCTCGCCGCCGCCGGTCTCGCCGCGCTCAGCCCGGCCGCCTCGGCCGCCCCCGCCGCCGACCAGGCCGCGACGACGCCGCGCCTGAAGGTGCTGACGTACAACACCTTCCTGATGTCGAAGAACCTCTACCCGAACTGGGGCCAGGACCACCGGGCCGCCGCCATCCCGGCCGCCCCCTTCTTCCAGGGCAACGACGTCGTCGTGCTCCAGGAGGCGTTCGACAACTCCGCCTCCGATGCCCTCAAGGCGAACGCCGCCGCGCGCTACCCGTACCAGACGCCCGTCGTCGGCCGCTCGAAGTCGGGCTGGGACGCCACCGGCGGCGCCTACTCCGCCACCACCCCCGAGGACGGCGGGGTGACGCTGCTCAGCAAGTGGCCGGTGATCCGCAAGGAGCAGTACGTCTACAAGGACGCGTGCGGCGCCGACTGGTGGTCGAACAAGGGCTTCGTCTACGCGGTGCTCGACGTCAACGGCACCAAGGTGCACGTCGTCGGCACCCACGCGCAGTCCACCGACCCGGGCTGCTCGGCGGGCGAGGCGGCGCAGATGCGCAGCCGGCAGTTCAAGAGCATCGACGCCTTCCTCGACGCGAAGAACATCCCGGCGAACGAGCAGGTCATCGTGGCCGGCGACATGAACGTGGACTCGCGTACGCCGGAGTACGCGACGATGCTCGCCGACGCGGACCTGGTCGGCGCGGACGCCCGCACCGGGCACCCGTACTCCTTCGACACGGCCCGGAACTCGATCGCGAACGACCGCTACCCGACCGACCCGCGCGAGGACCTGGACTACGTCCTCTTCCGCGCCGGCAACGCGCGCCCGGCCGGCTGGACGAACGACGTGGTCCTGGAGCAGAGCGCGCCCTGGACCGTCACGAGCTGGGGCAAGAGCTACACGTACAGCAACCTGTCCGACCACTACCCGGTGACGGCATTCGCGACGAACTGACGCTGGTCCCCTCCTAATACAGCGCCCCGAAGACGCTGTACGCCCAGAGGGCCACGACCCCGGCGACGCAGAGCAGCGCGATCCAGGAGCCGAGGCTCGTGTGCCGGCTCCGCCGGGGGCGCGGCGCCTTCGTCCGCCGGGCCGCCTTCCGGGCGGCCCGGTCCGGGCGCGGCCCCCGCGCCTGGCCGGGGTCGGCGGCCGTCTCGGCGAGCAGGCGCCGGCAGACCGCGGCCAGCTCGGACGTCCCGGCCGTCAGGTCGACCACCGCCTCCAGGCGCGCCGGGGCGGTCGTCCCCCCGTCCAGGATCCGCCCGGCCCGCACCAGGGCCTGGTCCCGTCCCCCGGTCGGGGCCAGGCTGATCCAGCGCCCGACGTGCTCGCCGCGGATCACCACGCCGCCGCCGCGCTCCCGGTAGACGGTGTGCTCCTTCCAGAGCACCGCGGCCAACTCGACCGCCTTCTCCCTGAGTCGCGCCTGCATACCCTTCCCCCCTGCCGGCCACCCGCATACGAACAGGCGCCCGACTCTAGTGCCGGCCCCGCGCCGCGCCCCGCCGGGGCCCCTACCCGCCGAAGTCGTAGACCGTGACCGCGATCCCCCGCGCCACCAGACGCCCGGCTATCAGCGGCTCGACCCGCTCCCAGGTCCCGCCCGCGAGCCCGCAGCCGATCCGGGGCATGTGCACGGAGGCGCCCAGCTCCAGCGCCTTGTCGCCGAGCGGGCCGAGGGCCGCGTCGATCGCCTCGTACCGCACGGGCGGCCCGGCGCTCCGGCTCGTGCGGATCCCCCGCTGCCCCACCAGATTCGCCACCCAGAGATACGGCCCGACCTGCACGAACTGCGCCGCGCCGAGCCCGAAGCCGTTGCCCGCGCGCTCGCGGTGCCAGCGCCGGTAGGCCGTCTCCGGCTCCGGCCAGCGGGCCGAGACGGCCCGGACGAAGCCCTTCCCCCAGCCGCCCAGGTCGTTGCAGACGTGCGCGACGATCTTGACGCCCTTGCCGCCCGGCGCGGTGGCGTCCCCCCGTACGTAATCGATCCCCGTCATGCCCTCACCGTACGAGTCGCCACTGACATCGCCCCTCGACGCGTCATGATCGTCCTGCCCGTGGGATCCCCCGCGTCCCCGGCGCCCGAGCGACAGGGAGCTGATCCTCTCGATGACGACCCACACCCCCGGCGCGGCGCAGGCGCGCGCCGTCGACCGGCTGACCGCGTTCGTCGACGCGGCGGTCGCGATCGCGCTCACCCTGCTCGCGCTGGACCTGCCCGTCCCCTCGGGCGACACCACCCGCGCCATGCTCGACTCGGTCGGGGACCACGGCAAGGACTACCTGGCCTTCGTGATCAGCTTCGTGGTGATCTCCGCCCACTGGCGCGCCCACCACGAGGTCTTCCGCTCGGTCCGTGCCCTGGACAGCCGTCTGATCACCCTGACGCTGGCCTGGCTCTTCATGCAGGTCCTCATGCCGTTCGCGACCCGCGTGATCACCACCGACAGCGCCTTCGCGCCCCGCTTCAGCCTGTACGCGCTGGTCCAGGTCCTGGCGTCGGCGGCCTTCGCCCTGACCGTCCGCGAGATCCGGCGCGCCCGCCTGTACGCCCCGGACACCCCGCCCGGCGCCTTCGACGCGACCCTGGTCCGCAGCCTCTGCCTGGCCGCCGTGTTCGCGCTCTCGATCCCGGTGGCCTTCCTGGCCGGCACCGCCGCCTACCTGTGCTGGCTCGCGGCCCCCATCGTCCTCGGCCTCGCCCGCCGGGTCGGGCACGGCCGCTGAGCGGGGCGCCGGAGGGCGCGCACCGTCCGCCGTCGCGGCGACCCGCGCATGGATCACGCCCTTGCCAGATTCGTTGAACACGTTCAACCGCGTCTGGCGAGGTCAGGTGCGATGTGGACCGTCCACATCTTTTACAGAGCTGGTGAGACAGCAATACTGTTGAACCATGGAGCAGCCGAGCGGTGAGGGCCAGGGGGACGGGGCGGGCGGGGACGTCTACACCGTCGACGAGTTGGCCGCGCGGGCCGGGGTGACCGTGCGGACCGTGCGGTTCTACGGGACGCGCGGGCTGTTGCCGCCGCCGGTGATCGGGGCGCGGCGGGTCGGGTGGTACGGGGCCGGGCATCTGTCGCGGCTCGCGTTGATCGAGGAGTTGCGGCGGCAGGGGATGACGCTCGCGGCGATCGAGCGGTATCTGGAGCAGTTGCCCGCCGATCTCAGCGCGCGCGACCTGGCCGTGCACCGGGCGCTGGTCGCCGCCTGGGCGCCCGAGTCCGCCGAGGAGATCACCCGGCGGGAGCTGGAGCGGCGGGCCGGGCGGGTGCTCGGGGAGCGGGACGTCGAGCGGCTGGCCGCCATGGGGGTGCTGGCGGAGGGGTCGGGGCCCGACGTGTTCCGGCTCGACGGGTCGCTGCTGCGGCTCGGGGTGGAGCTGCTGGACGTGCCGATCGGGCACGAGACGATCCTGGCCTCCCGGACCGTGCTGCTGGAGCACGCGCGGGAGGCCGCGCAGGAGCTGGCCCGGCTCTTCCGGGAGCAGGTGTGGAACCCGTACCGGGAGAGCGGGGAGGACCCGGATCACCTGAGCGCGATGAAGTCGCTCTCGGCGGACATGCAGCCGATGGTGATCCAGGCCCTCGTCACCGCGTTTCAGCGGTCGTTGAGCGAGGAGCTCAGGTCGGCGTTCAGGACGCCCGGTCCGTGAAGACCTCGCCCCGTTCGGCCTTCTCGACCAGGAGGGCCGGCGGGGTGAAGCGCTCGCCGTAGGTGGCGGCGAGTTCGCGCGCGCGGGCGACGAATCCGGCGACGCCGCCCTCGTAACCGTTCACGTACTGGAGCACGCCGCCGGTCCACGCCGGGAAGCCGATGCCCAGGATGGAGCCGATGTTGGCGTCGGCGACCGAGGTCAGGACGCCCTCCTCGACGAGGCGGACGGTGTCCAGGGCCTCCGCGAAGAGCATCCGCTCCCGCATGTCCTTGAAGGGGATGGCCACGTCCGGCTTGGTGAAGTGCTCGCGCAGGCCCGGCCAGAGCCTTCCGCGCTTTCCGTCCTCCGCGTAGTCGTAGAAGCCCGCGCCGCCGCTGCGGCCGGTGCGGCCGAACTCGTCGACCATGCGGTCGATGACGAGCTCGCCGGGGTGCGAGACCCAGGTGCCGCCCGCCTCCTCGACGGCCTTCCGGGTCTCGTTGCGGATCTTGCGAGGCAGGGTGAGGGTCAGTTCGTCCATGAGGGAGAGGACCTTCGCCGGGTAGCCCGCCTGGGCCGCCGCCTGCTCCACGGAGGCCGGTTCGGCGCCCTCGCCGAGCATGGCGACGCCCTCGTTGATGAAGTGGCCGATGACGCGGGAGGTGAAGAAGCCGCGCGAGTCGTTGACGACGATCGGGGTCTTGTTGATCTGGCGGACCAGGTCGAAGGCGCGCGCCAGGGCCTCCTCGCCGGTCTCCTCGCCCTTGATGATCTCGACCAGCGGCATCTTGTCGACCGGTGAGAAGAAGTGCAGGCCGATGAAGTCCGCGCGGCGCTCCACGCCCTCGGCGAGGTCGGTGATGGGGAGCGTGGAGGTGTTGGAGCAGAGCAGCGCGTCGGGCGCCACCACGTGCTGGATCTCCTGGAAGACCTTGTGCTTGAGCGCGGTGTCCTCGAAGACCGCCTCGATGACGGCGTCGCAGCCCGCCAGGCCGGCGGTGTCGCCGGTGGGAGTGATGAGGGCGAGGAGGGCGTCGGCCTTCTCCCGCGTGGTGCGGCCCTTGGCCACCGCCTTGGCGCACAGCTTCTCGGAGTACGCCTTGCCCTTGGCGGCGGATTCCGCGGAGACGTCCTTGAGGACCACCTCGATGCCCGCGCGGGCGCAGGAGTACGCGATGCCGGCGCCCATCATGCCGGCGCCGAGGACGGCCACCTTGCGGACCGCGCGCGGGGCGACGCCCTGGGGGCGGTTGGCGCCGGAGTTGACGGCCTGGAGGTCGAAGAAGAACGCCTGGATCATGTTCTTCGCGGTCTGGCCCACGACCAGCTCGGTGAAGTACCGGCTCTCGATGGTCAGCGCGGTCTCGAAGTCGACCTGGGAGCCCTCGACGGCCGCCGCCATGATGTTGCGCGGGGCCGGGTACGGGGCGCCGTTGAGCTGCTTGCGCAGGTTGGCCGGGAAGGCCGGGAGGTTGGCGGCGAAGCGCGGGTTCGACGGGGTGCCGCCGGGGATCTTGTACCCGGGCACGTCCCAGGGCTGGTGCGACTCCGGGTGGGCGTCGATGAAGGCGCGGGCCTTGGCCAGCAGTTCCTCGGGGGTGGCGGCCAGCTCGTGCACCAGGCCGTTGTCGAGCGCGCGCCTCGGGTTGTACTGGGTGCCCTGGAGCAGCACCTTGAGCAGGGCGTCCGTGATGCCCATGAGGCGTACGGTACGGGCGACGCCGCCTCCGCCGGGCAGCAGGCCAAGGGTGACCTCGGGCAGGCCGATCTTGGAGCCGGGGGCGTCGAGGGCGATCCGGTGGTGGGAGGCGAGGGCGATCTCGTAGCCGCCGCCGAGCGCGGCGCCGTTGAGGGCGGCGACGACGGGCTTGCCGAGGGTCTCGATGCGGCGCAGGGCGCGCTTCATCTCCATGCCCGCCTCGAAGATCGCCTGGGCGTCCTCGGGGCCGGCCTTGATCATGTCCTTGAGGTCGCCGCCCGCGAAGAAGGTCTTCTTGGCGGAGGTGTAGACGAAGCCCCGGATCGAGTCCTTCTCGGCCTCCGCGCGGTCGGCGATCGCCGCGATGGAGGCGCGGAACGCCTGGTTCATGGTGTTGGCGGACTGGTTCGGGTCGTCGAGGACGAGGGTGACGACACCGGTCTCGTCCCGCTCCCAGCGGATGGTGGTGCTCTCGCTCATGGCTGCTGCTTCTCCGTAAGGGGGTTCGGACCGGGCGGTCAGACGCGCTCGACGATGGTGGCGATGCCCATGCCGCCGCCGACGCAGAGGGTGGCGAGGCCGTAGCGCTTGTCCTGCCGCTCCAGCTCGTCGACGAGGGTGCCGAGGATGATCGCGCCGGTGGCGCCGAGCGGGTGGCCGAGCGCGATGGCGCCGCCGTTGACGTTGACCTTGTCGAGGGAGACGCCCATGTCCTTGACGAAGCGCAGGACGACGGCGGCGAACGCCTCGTTGATCTCGATCAGGTCGATGTCGTCGATGGTCAGACCGGCCTTGGCGAGCGCCTTGCGGGTGGCGGGGGCGGGTCCGGTGAGCATGATGGTCGGCTCGGAGCCGGAGACGGCGGCGGAGACGATCCGGGCGCGGGGCGTCAGCCCGTAGCGCTCGCCGACCGCCTGGGAGCCGATGGCGACGAGGGAGGCGCCGTCGACGATGCCGGAGGAGTTGCCCGCGTGGTGGACGTGGTCGATCTCCTCGATCCAGTGGTACTTCTGCAGCGCGACCGCGTCGAAGCCGCCGAGTTCGCCGATGTCCGCGAAGGAGGGCTTGAGGCGGGCGAGGGAGTCGGCGGTGGTGCCGGGGCGCGGGAACTCGTCGCGGTCGAGCACGGTGAGCCCGGCCCGGTCCTTGACGGGGACGACGGAGCGGTCGAAGCGCCCGGCCTTGATCGCGGCGGCGGCGCGCTCCTGGGAGAGGGCGGCGTACTCGTCGACGTCGCGGCGGCTGAAGCCCTCGATGGTGGCGATGAGGTCGGCGCCGATGCCCTGCGGGACGAAGTCGGTGGCCAGGTTGGTCATCGGGTCGGCGAACCAGGCGCCGCCGTCGGAGGCCATCGGCACCCGGGACATCGACTCGACGCCGCCGGCCAGGACGAGGTCCTCCCAGCCGGAGCGGATCTTCATCGCGGCCATGTTGACGGCTTCGAGACCGGAGGCGCAGAAGCGGTTCTCCTGGACACCCGCGACGGTGTCGGGGAGTCCGGCGGCGATGGCGGCGATCCGGGCGATGTCGGAGCCCTGGTCGCCGACGGGCCCGACGACGCCGAGGACGATGTCGTCGACGGCGGCCGGGTCGAGGCCGGGGAAGCGGGAGCGGATCTCGTGGATGAGGCCGACGACGAGGTCGATCGGCTTGGTGCCGTGCAGGCTGCCGTTGGCCTTGCCTCGGCCGCGCGGGGTGCGGATAGCGTCGTAGACGTACGCTTCGGTGGTCACGATGTTGCCTTTCGCATGAGGGTCAGGCGAGCAGGGAGCGGCCGATGATCTCCTTCATGATCTCGGTCGTCCCGCCGTAGATGGTCTGGATGCGGCCGTCCGTGAAGGCCCTGGCCACCGGGAATTCGCTCATGTAGCCGTATCCGCCGTGCAGTTGCAGGCAGCGGTCGGCGGTCCGCTTCTGGAGCTCGGTGGCCCACCACTTGGCCATGGAGGCGTGGACGGCGTCGAGCCCGGGGCCGCCGGGGGCCGTGTGCTCCTCGACGCAGCGGTCGACGAAGGTGCGGGTGACGGCGCACTCGGTGGCCATCTCGGCGATCTCGAAGCGGACGTGCTGGAGCTTGGCGAGCGGGCGCCCGAACGCCTCGCGCTCCTTGACGTACGCGGTGGTGAGCTCCAGGAGGTGCTCGGCGCCCGCGATGGCGGCGACGGCGATGGCGAGCCGCTCCTGGGCGAGGTTGGTCATCAGGTGGAGGAAGGCGCCGTCGAGCTCGCCGAGCAGGTTCTCCTTGGGGACGCGGACGTCGGTGAAGAAGAGTTCGGCGGTGTCCTGGGCCTTCTGGCCGATCTTGTCGAGGTTGCGGCCGCGCTCGAAGCCCTCCGCGCCGCGTTCGACGACGAGCAGGGAGAGGCCGTGGGCGCCGCCCTCGGGGGTGGTCTTCGCGACGACGATCACCAGGTCGGCGAGGATGCCGTTGGAGATGAAGGTCTTGGAGCCGTTGAGGATCCAGTGGTCCCCGTGGTCCTCGGCGGTGGTGCGGATGGCCTGGAGGTCGGAGCCCGCGCCGGGCTCGGTCATGGCGATGGCGGTGATCAGCCCGCCGTCGCAGAAGCCGGGCAGCCAGCGGCGCTTCTGCTCCTCGGTGGCGAGCGAGGTGAGGTAGGGGCCGATGATGTCGTTGTGCAGCCCGATGGCGAGGCCGGGGGTGCCGGCCCGGGTGAACTCCTCGGCGAGCACGACGCTGTAGCGGAAGTCGGGCTCGCCGCCGCCCCCGTACTCCTCGTCGACGGCGAGGCCGAGCAGCCCCTGCCGGCCGGCGGCCCGCCAGACCTCGCGGGAGACGACGCCGTCCTTCTCCCAGCGGTCGTAGTGCGGCAGCACCTCCTTGGCGAGGAAGGCGCGGACGGTCTCGCGGAATGCCTCGTGGTCGGCGGTGTAGAGCTGGCGCTTCATGCGGAGGGCTCCTTGGCGGCGGCGTCGTCGGCGTCGGGGGGCGGGGTGGCGCCGGTCAGCGAGGGTACGGCCCAGTCGCGGGCGACCTCGTCGGTGTCGGCGCCGGGCCGGGCGGGGCCCGTGCGGACCGTGCCGGGGGTGGCGGAGAAGCGGGGCGCGGGGGCCGGCTGGACCAGGCCGTCGTGCTCGACGAAGGTGGCGCGGGCAGCGAGGTGCGGGTGGCCCGGGGCCTCGCGCAGCGAGAGCACGGGGGCCACGCAGGCGTCGGTGCCGTCGAAGACGGCGGTCCACTCGGCGCGGGTGCGGGTGCGGAAGCGGGCGGCGACGGCCTCGCGCAGCTCGGGCCAGCGGGCGGGGTCGTTTCGGGCCTCGGCGGCCTCGCCGAGGGCGAGGATCCGGGCGAACTCCTCGTAGAAGCGCTGCTCCAGGGCGCCGACCGCCATGTGGCCGCCGTCGGAGGTCGCGTAGACGCCGTAGAAGGGGCAGCCGCCGTCGAGCAGGTTGACGCCGCGGCGGTCCTGCCAGCCGCCGGCGGCGAGCATCCCGTGGATCATCATCGCGAGGTGGGCGGCGCCGTCGACGATGGCCGCGTCCACGACCTGGCCCTCGCCGTGCTCCTGGGCGTGCCGGAGGGCGGCGAGGACGCCGACGACGAGGTAGAGGGAGCCGCCCGCGTAGTCGCCGAGCAGGTTGGCGGGGACGGTCGGCGGGCCGTCCGGGTCGGGGCCGATCATGCCGAGGGTGCCGGTGACGGCGAGGTAGGAGACGTCGTGGCCCGCGGTGTGGGCGAGCGGGCCGCTCTGGCCCCAGCCGGTCATCCGGCCGTAGACGAGCCGGGGGTTGCGGGCCAGGCAGGCGTCGGGGCCGACGCCGAGGCGCTCGGCGACGCCGGGGCGGTAGCCCTCGATGAGCACGTCGGCGCGGGCCACCAGGTCGAGCACGGTGTCGGGGCCGCCCTCGGCCTTGAGGTCCACGAGGACGGAGCGCTTGTTGCGGTGGGTGAGGTCGTAGGCGGGGTCGATGCCGAGCCCGGGTCCGCCGGGCCGGTCGACGCGGACCACGTCGGCGCCGAGGTCGGCGAGGAGCATGGCCGCGAAGGGGCCGGGGCCGATGCCCGCGAGCTCGACGACGCGGACGCCGGCGAGCGGTCCGGGGCGGGCGTGGCGCGCTGTGCTCATCAAGCCCCCAGAGGCGTGTGACAGTGATGATGTAACACCGGAGATGCTAGGAACGTGTTCCACTCGGCACAAGCCCCCGAGCCGAGCAAGCGCTTGGAAATTGCGCCCGCCGCGACTTCCGCTAGAGTCCGCCGACGACATCCGCGCCGGGGGACGGCGCGGGGCGCGGACCGAGGGGCTGGGCTGGGATGGAGACAGGGGCGGCCGGACGGCCGTACGACGTGGTCCTCTTCGGGGCGACCGGGTTCGTGGGCGGGCTCACCGCGGAGTACCTGGCCGCGCACGCCCCGGCCGGCTGCCGCTGGGCGCTGGCCGGCCGCAGCCGGGCCCGGCTCGCCGCCCTGCGCGACCGGCTCGCGAAGCGGTGGCCGCGCTGCGCCGGCCTGCCGCTGCTCGTCGCGGACTCCGGGGACCCGGACGCGCTGCGCGAACTGGCCGGATCCGCCCGGGTGGTGGCGAGCACCGTCGGCCCCTACGTCTGGTACGGCGAGGGCCTGGTGGCGGCCTGCGCGGAGGCCGGGACCGACTATCTGGACCTGACCGGCGAGACGGAGTTCGTCGACCGGATGTACGTGCGGTACGACGCCCGCGCCCGGGAGACCGGGGCGCGCCTGGTGCACGCCTGCGGCTTCGACTCCGTCCCGCACGACCTGGGCGTCTACTACACGGTGCGGCAGCTCCCGGAGGGCGTGCCGCTGCGGATCGACGGCTTCGTGCGGGCCGGGGCGGTCTTCTCGGGCGGCACCTTCGCCTCGGCGCTGACCGCCTTCGGGCGCGGGCGGCAGATCCTGGCCGCCGCCCGCGAGCGGCGGCTGCACGAGCCCCGGCTGGTGACCCGGCGGGCCCACGCGCCGCTGGGCGCGCCCCGGTTCAGCCGCGAGACCGGCACCTGGGCGCTGCCGCTGCCGACCCTCGACCCCCGGGTGGTGACCCGCTCGGCGGCGGCCCTGGAGCGGTACGGGCCGGACTTCCGCTACCGCCACTACGCCTCGGTGCGGACGCTGCCGGTGGCGCTGGGCGGCTCGGCGGCGCTGGGCGCGGGTGTGCTGGCGGCCCAACTCCCCTTCGTACGGGACTGGCTGATGGGCCGTTACGAGGCGGGGCTGGGCCCGGACGCGGAGCGGCGGGCGCGAAGCTGGTTCTCCGTGCGCTTCGTCGGCGAGGGCGGCGGGCGGCGCGTGTTCACCGAGGTGTCGGGCGGCGACCCGGGCTACGACGAGACCGCGAAGATGCTGGCCGAGGCGGCGCTCTGCCTCGCCCACGACGAGCTGCCGAAGACCTCCGGCCAGGTCACCACGGCGGTCGCGATGGGCGACGCGCTGCTCGCCCGGCTGTCGGCGGCGGGGCTGCGCTTCCGGGTGGCGCACTCGGGCTGACCGGCCCGGCCGCCCACAGGCGTCAGCGCCGCTCGGCTCAGTGCCGGACGGATCAGCGCCGCTCGGCTCAGTGCTGGACGGATCAGCGCCGCTCGGCTCAGTGCCGGACTAGGCAGAACGGGTGGCCGGCCGGGTCCGCGTAGATCCGCCAGCCCCGGTCGCCCCCGCCGTCGCCCGCGCCGTCGCCCGCGCCGTCCCCGTCGAGCCGCCAGGCCCCCAGCGCGAGCACCGCCTCGTGGGCGGCGTCCAGGTCCGTGACCCGTACGTCGAGGTGGAACTGCTGCTCGGGCGAGCCCCAGACCGGCGGCCGGTGGTCGGCCACACCCTGGAAGGCGAGCACGGGCGCGCCGGAGGCGCCGTGCAGCGTCGCCCAGGCGTCGCCGACGGCCCACTGGGGGTCGGGGCGGTTGATCTCGCCGCCGAGCAGGGCCTGATAGAACGCGGCGAGTTCCATCACGTCGGGACAGTCGAGGACCACACACTGCAGGGTGCCGAGCGCACCGGGGCTTGTCATGCCCCTCACTGTGCCGCCCGCTCCGGCGCCCCGCCTATCCGTACGCGTACTCAGGCGCCCCGGGAGTCACCCGGTCCCCGGCCCTCGGGCTCACTCCGCCGCCAGGGCGTGGGCGAGTGCCCGCCGGCACAGGGCGTCCGCGTGCCGGGTGGTCTCGGGCAGCCGGTAGCGCGGGGTGAGGCGGAGGGTGTGGGCGCAGGCGTTCGGCAGCGAGACCCGGTGGCCGACGGAGACGAAGACCGGCTTCACCCCGGCGCGGGTGCGCAGCGCGCGGCCGACCGTCTCGCCCTCGGCGACCAGGTCGGTGGCGGCGCCGCGGTCGGTGCCGGGCTGCTCGTAGGTGAAGGTGAAGGGGTTCTTCGCGACGCCGATCGAGGGCAGTCCGGTGAGCACCCCGAGGTGGCTGGCGAGGCCGAAGCGGCGCGGGTGGGCCAGCCCGTAGCCGTCGCAGACCAGCAGCCCGGGGTCGGCGCCGAGCCGGTCGAGGGCGGCGAGCACCGTGGGCACCTCGCGGAAGGCGAGCAGCCCCGGCACATAGGGGAAGGAGACCCGCCCGACGGCGGTGGCCTCGGCCACCACGTCCAGGGTGCGCCCGTCCAGGACCACGGCCGCCGCGGCGACCAGGTCCCGCTCGTCGTCGTAGGCGACGTCGACGCCGGTGACGTGGCCCGTCCCGGGCTCCGGGCCGTCCTCGGCGGTCACCAGGCGTCCGCGCAGCGCCTCCTGCGCGGCCCGCGCCGCGGCCTCGTCGGCGGGCCAGCCCTCGGGAATCTCGATGATCGTCATGACTGGGCACCCTACGGTCGGGCGGGCGGGGGCGGGCGCGTAGCCTGGCGCCCATGTTCGTACTTGAACTCTCCTACACCGCCCCGGTCGAGCGGGTCGACGCGCTCCTCGACGCCCACGTCGAGTGGCTGGACGCCCAGTACGCCGCCGGGGTGTTCCTCGCCTCCGGGCGCAAGAACCCCCGCGACGGCGGCGTGATCCTGGCCGCCGGGACCGACCGCGCGCGGATCGAGGAGATCGCGGCGGCCGACCCGTTCAGCGTCGGCGGCGTCTGCGCGTACCGGATCACCGAGTTCTACGCGACGAAGACGGTGGCCGGTCTGGCGGAGTTCCGCGAGCAGCTGCCCGCGTAGCTCCCGGCGAGCGCTACCGCGCCAGGCGGGCGATCCGGCCCTGCTCGCCCGAGGCCCAGCAGCCGCCGTCGGCGGCGCAGTCGACGGTGTCGTACGAGCCGGTGTCGACCGTGCGCCAGCTGCGGCCCCCGTCGGTGCTGAGGTCGGTGCCGGTGGGCCCGACGGCCAGCGCGGCGCTCCGGGTGTGCGGGAGCCAGGCGACGCCCGAGCGGTAGGCGGGCGGCGGGGTGGCGGCGGCCGTCCAGCGGCGGCCCCCGTCGCCGGTGACGGCGGCGGCCCGCGGCGAGGGCTGGTCCTTGCGGTAGTCGCCGCCGACGGCGATGCCGTGCGCGCGGTCGCGGAAGGCGAGGCCGAAGACGCCCTTGGCGCCCTCCCCGGCGGGGATCGTGGTGTCCGTGGCGGTCCAGTTCAGGCCGCGGTCCGCGGAGTGCAGCACCCGGCCGGTGGCGCCGCCGCCGGTGGCGAGCCACACGTCCCGGGGCCCGGCGGAGACCAGGCACTGCCCGCTCGCCGCGAATCCGGCCTCGCCGGGCAGCGCGGCGGGCATCCCCTCGCTGGGCAGCACCCGCCAGGACCGGCCGCCGTCGCGGGTGGCCAGCAGGCGGTACTTCCCGTCGACCGGGTCGCTCATGGCGAGGCCGTTGTGCCGGTCGAAGAAGGTCATGCAGTCGTAGAAGGCCCGCGGGTCGGTGTTGCGGAAGGACTCGGTCCAGGTCGCGCCGCCGTCCTCGGTGCGCAGCACCCGGCTCGCCTCGCCCTCGCCGATCGCGAGGACGACGGCCCGGCGGGTGTCGAACGCCTCCACGTCACGGAACTCCAGCTCCCCCGCGCCCGGCGGCGAGACGTCTCGCCAGCTCGCGCCGCCGTCGGTGGTGCGCAGCACCGTGCCCTTGGCGCCCGCCGCCCACGCGACCGAGCGGCTGACCGCCGCCAGGCCCCGGAAGCGTGCGTCGGTGCCGGTACGGGTGAGCTGCCAGCCGCCGGAGCCGTGACCGGGCGCCGCGTGGGCCGGGGCGGCGGGGGCCGCGGGGGCCGCCTGGGCCGGGACCGCCAGGGCGAGGGCGAGGGCCGCCCCCACGAGTCCCAGCGCCGTCGTCCGTCTCTTCTTCCCCATGAGAGTCATGGCGCCGGAAGCTAGCCCACCCCGAAGATCCCGTCCAGGGTGCGTGCTCCGCCGGCCGTTCCTAGGCTGGCCCCATGACCGAACCCACGGCCGAGGAAGCGCCCCGGATCAAGGAGTACGACGGCGCGGGCGTCACCGTCACGTACGAGCCGCGCCGCTGTCTGCACGCCGCCGAGTGCGTCAAGGGCGCGCCCGGTGTCTTCGACCTGTCCCGGCGCCCCTGGATCCATCCCGACGGGGCCGCCCCCGAGGAGGTCGCCGACGTCATCCGGCGCTGCCCGTCGGGGGCGCTGCAGTACCGCGTCACCGGCGGCCCCGCCGAGACCGGCGACGTCCCGACGACGGTGCGGCGGCTGCCGGACGGGCGGCTCCTGGTCCGCGGCGACCTGCTGCTGCCCGAGGCGGGCGGCGGCGCCAGGAGCGAGACCCGGGTGGTGCTGTGCGGCTGCGGCGCCTCGGCGAACCAGCCGTACTGCGACCACTCCGGGCCCTGCGCGGACGGCCCCTGGGAGCCCGCCGAGACGGCCTGACGGACCCGGTACGGGCCGGGGCGCGGCGGGGCGGTGACACAGCTCACGTACCCCCGCAGTGCACGATCCCGGCCCGCGGTTCGTCTCTCCTGGTGTCCGGGGAGACCAGGAGAACGTAGCCGAGCGCACCAGGAGGCTGGCCGTGTCCACCGTCATCGAGCAGGCCGTGCAGGCCCGACTGGTCGCGTCCGTCCCACGGATGGAGACCGTCTCCGCCACGCTGCGCTACGACCGCGAGGACCCGTTCGCGGTGCGCATGGCGTTCCCGCCGCGCGCGACCCTGGAGGGTGTGGAGGTCTCCTGGGCCTTCGCCCGCGAGCTGCTCGCGCAGGGCGTCGAGGGGCCCGCGGGGCTGGGGGACGTGCGGCTGCGCCCGTACGGCTACGACCGGACCGTGGTGGAGTTCCACGCCCCCGAGGGGGTGGCCATGGTGCACGTCCGCACCTCCGAGCTGCGCCGCTTCCTGAAGGCGTCCCAGGTGCTGGTGCCGAGCGGCCGCGAGCGCGAGCACCTCGACTGGGACGGGGACCTCGGGCGGCTGCTGGGGGAACGCCCGTAAATCGTTTGCCGCCCTCCGTGTCCGGCCCGTAGCGTCCTGAGCGATCGTTCGATCGTCTCCGCCACCGCCCGATCGGAGTAGGCCGTTGTACGTCTGAGGTTCCGAGACACCGTGCCGCGCGTGCGCCCCGCCGCCGCGTGTGCCGTCCTCGACCTCGGCGTACGAGCGATGCTCCGCTCCGTGCTTCCCGCCCGCGCCCCGGTGTCTCCCGCGCAGTCCTCTGCCCGCATCCGCCACCGGGAGGCCCTCATGGCGTCACACCCCACCCATCCCACCTTCGTCACCTGCACGTCCCTCTCCTTCTCCTGGCCCGACGGGACCCCGGTCCTGGACGACTTCCGGCTCGCCGTCGGCCCCGGCCGGACCGGTCTGGTCGGGCTGAACGGCTCCGGGAAGTCGACCCTGCTCAAGCTGATCGCCGGGGAGCTCGCCCCGACCGCCGGCACCGTCCGGGTGGCCGGCGAGGTCGGCCACCTGCCGCAGGACCTGGTCCTCGACACCGGGCTGCGGGTGGACCGGGCGCTCGGCATCGACCGTGCCAGGGCCGCGCTGCACGCCATCGAGGCGGGCGACACGGCGGAGGCGCACTTCGCGGCCGTCGGCGACGACTGGGACGTCGAGGAGCGGGCCCGCGCCGTGCTCGACCGGCTCGGTCTCGGCCACGTCGGGCTCGACCGCACGGTCGGCGAGGTCTCCGGCGGCGAGTCGGTGCTGCTGCGGCTGGCCGCGCTGCTGCTCGCCCGGCCGGACGTGCTGCTGCTCGACGAGCCGACGAACAACCTGGACCTGTACGCCCGCCGCAGGCTGTACGAGGCCGTGGACGCCTGGCCCGGGGTGCTCCTCGTGGTCAGCCACGACCGCGAACTCCTGGAGCGGGTGGACCAGATCGCCGACCTGCGCGACGGGGAGGTCCGCTGGTACGGCGGCGCCTGGTCCGACTACCAGGCGGCGCTCGCCGCCGAGCAGGAGACGGCCGAGCGGATGGTGCGGGTCGCCGAGGCCGACGTACAGCGCCAGAAGCGGGAACTGACCGAGGCGCACGGCAAGTTGGCGCGGCGCAGGCGGTACGCGCAGAAGAGCGCCGAGAACAAGGCGGTGCCGAAGGTCGTGGCCAACACCCGCAAGGGCCAGGCCGAGGTGTCGGCGGGCAAGCACCGCCGGCTGCACGCGGAGCGGCTCGCCGAGGCGCGCACCCGGCTCGACGCGGCGGTCGAGGCGGTCCGGGACGACGACGAGATCCGGATCGAGCTGCCGTACACCGCGGTGCCGCCGGGCCGGGAGGTGCTGCTGCTGCGGGGCCTCGAACTGCGGTACGGGGCACGGGTCGCCGGGGAGTTCGAGCTGCGGGGTCCGGAGCGGGTCGCGCTGGTCGGCCGGAACGGGGCCGGGAAGACGACGCTGCTGCGGACGCTCGCGGGCGAGCTCGATCCGGTCGCGGGCGAGGCGGTGGCGCGGGTCCCGCTGCGCTTCCTTCCGCAGCGGCTCGATGTGCTGGACGACGGGCTGAGCGTGGTGGAGAACGTGGCGCGCCTCGCGCCCGGCGCGACGCCGAACGCGATCCGGGCCCGGCTGGCCCGGTTCCTGTTCCGGGGCGCCAAGGCCGACCGGGAGGTGGGCACGCTGTCGGGCGGCGAGCGTTTCCGCGCGACGCTGGCGGCGCTGCTGCTCGCCGAGCCGGCGCCGCAGCTCCTGCTGCTCGACGAGCCGACGAACAACCTGGACATGGCGTCGGTGGGGGGTCTGGCGGCGGCGCTCGACGCGTACGAGGGGGCGCTGGTCGTGGTCAGCCACGACGTGCCGTTCCTGGAGGCGCTGGGGATCACCCGCTGGCTGGAGCTCGACGGGGAGCTGCGGCCGACGACGGCCGAGGCCGTGCGGGAGGGGGTGGCGGAGGTCCTAACGGTGGAGTAACGCCCAGGACTTGGTGCCGCCGCCCGGTGTGAGGACGGGGGCGAGGCCCCAGTCGCCGCCGTGTGCCTCGACCGCCGCGGCCAGCAGCCACATGCTGCGGCTGCGGCGCTCGCGGCACGCGTCGGCCTCGTCCGGCGCGGGATGGGCCGGGTGCTGGTCGTAGAGGACGATCCGCAGCGCGTCGAACCGCCAGCGGACCCGCAGGACCATCTCGCGGTCCGGGGTGAAGCGGTACGCGGCCGAGACGAGTTCGGAGGCGGCGAGGACGGCGGTCTCGCAGAGTTCGCCGAGGCCGTGCCGGTTGACCAGGGGGCGGACGGCCTCGCGGGCCAGTCCGGCGCAGTAGGCGCCCCCGGGCAGGAGCATCGAGTAGCTGAGGTTCTCGGTGGCGGGAGGTATGGGGCCCGCCGCGGTCGCGGACGGGAGGCAACGCAGTGCGCCCTTCATCGGTTTGCTCACATTTCCTGTGCGTGTGGGGGTGCTCACACGTCGAACACGATTGCCCCGTGTGAGACTTGCGCTACCGACCGTAGCGCACAAGCGGAGCACAGTGCTACTACTTGGCGGTAGACACACACAGACGCACCAAACCGGGCCAACTCGCCGCACCCCGGCCCGGAACCGAAGGGGGACGAACGACCGTGCCGCCAAGGAGCACCCCGACCGCGCGCCAGCAGCGCCTCGGACACGAGCTGCGCAAACTGCGCGAGCAGTCGGGCATGTCGGCCCAGCAGGCCGCCGCCCTCCTGGGGGTCGACCGCACCCGCATCCCCCACATCGAGTCGGGGCGCTTCGGCATCAGCACCGAGCGGGTGCGCACCCTCGCCTTCAACTACGGCTGCCCGGACACCCACCTGATCGACCTGCTCGCCGCCATGGCGCAGGAGCGGGACCGCGGCTGGTGGGAGCAGCACCGGGGGCTGCTGCCGCCCGCCCTCATCGACATCGCCGAACTGGAGTTCCACGCCTCGGAGTTGCACACCGCAGTCACCACGCACCTGCCCGGCCTGCTGCAGACCGAGGAGCACGCGCGGGCGGTCTTCGACACGGCCGACCCGCCGCTCCCCGGGCCCGACCTGGAGGCCCGGGTGGACCTGCGGCTGCGCCGCCAGGAGGTGCTCGACCGGGACCGGCCGACGCCGTACGAGGCGGTGGTCCACGAGGCCGCGCTGCGGATGCAGTTCGGCGGCCCGAAGGTCGCGCGGGCGCAGCTGGAGTACATCCTGGAGCGCTCGGAGCGGGACACCGTCGCCGTGCGCGTCATCCCGTTCGCCGCCGGGGGTTTCCCGGGTGCGGGGCAGTCGTTCACTTATGTGTCCGCGCCGGTGCCGCAGCTCGACACCGTGCAGCTCGACTCGTCCCACGGTTCCCTACTTCTCGACACCGACATGCAACTGCGGCGCTACCGCGGCCTGTTGGAGCGGCTCCGCGGACTGGCCCTGCCCCGGTCCGCCTCCCGCGACTTCCTCCGCGCGATCGCCCAGGACCTCTGAAGGACCCCCCACCATGAACCACACCAGCCACGCCGCCGGCTCCCGGGAGATCGCCTGGAACGAGGCGTTCTGCAGCGAGGGCGCCAACTGCTTCCGGTTCGGCCTCGACGACTCGGGCCGCGCCTACATCGGTTCGACCCTGGCCCCCGACGCGTACGTCAGCGACTCGGTCGAGGCGCTGCGGGCGCTCATCTCCGCCGTGAAGGCGGGTGCCGCCGACCATCTGCTCTGAGTAGCCGCGCCGCGGCGGGTGGCGGGCCCGGCCCCCGTGACCTGGGATTCCCTCCCGCTGCCGGCCCCCGGGCATGACGGAACGTGACGGCCCGCCTCCGGGAGGGGCTTGGCCACCCCCTTATGAGGGCTT
This sequence comes from Streptomyces sp. NPDC048659, assembly GCF_040650575.1. Lineage (NCBI taxonomy): Bacteria > Bacillati > Actinomycetota > Actinomycetes > Kitasatosporales > Streptomycetaceae > Streptomyces > Streptomyces sp. NPDC048659. The sequence goes on from NZ_JBEZHM010000016.1 coordinate 72,291, forward strand.
TAACCTACGGTCTCGTAACCTACGAGTCCGTAGGTAGTTCCGTATGCCCCCTCTCCGTCCCCAGGAGTCCCCGTGACGCTCACTTCTCCCCACCTCGGCAGCTCGACAGGGTGGACCGACGCACGGCTCCTGTTCGCCCTGGAGGAGGTCGTCGAGAAGGAGCTCAACCGGCACCTGAAGGTCACCAAGGACTGGATGCCGCACGACTACGTGCCCTGGTCCGACGCGCGGAACTTCCCGGGCTTCTTCGAGGACGGCGAGGCGTGGGACCGCTCGCAGTCCAAGGTCACCGACATCGGCCGGATCGCCCTCGTGGTCAACCTGCTCACCGAGGACAACCTGCCCAGCTACCACCACGAGATCGCCAGCCTCTTCGGCCGCGACGGCGCCTGGGGCACCTGGGTGCACCGCTGGACCGCCGAGGAGGGCCGGCACGGCATCGTGATGCGGGACTACCTGCTGGCCTCGCGCGCGGTCGACCCGGACGAGCTGGAGCGCTTCCGGATGGCGCACATGAGCGAGGGCTTCGAGTCCGACAACCGCCACTCGATGCTGCACTCGGTGGCGTACGTGGCCTTCCAGGAGCTCGCCACCCGCATCTCGCACCGCAACACCGGCCACCAGTCCGGCGACCCCGTCTGCGACCGGATGCTGGCCCGCATCGCGCTCGACGAGAACCTGCACATGGTCTTCTACCGCAACCTGCTGGGCGCGGCCTTCGAGCTCGCCCCCGACCTCACCATGCAGGCCGTGCGGGACGTCGTGGTCGGCTTCCGGATGCCCGGCCACGGGATGCCCGGCTTCGAGCGGGCCGCCGCGCAGATGGCGATCGGCGAGATCTACAACCTGCGCATCCACCACGACGACGTGCTCCAGCCGGTGCTGCGCTTCCTCAAGGTCCTTCAGATCGACGGGCTCGGCCCGGAGGGGCTGAAGGCGCAGGACGAGCTCGGCCTGTACATGGACGGGCTGGACGGCGAGGCGTCCAAGTTCGACGAGCGGCTGGCGGCGCGCAAGGCGCGGATGGCGGCGCGGGCCGCGGGCTGAGCCCTCCCCCGCACGGCGCCGGGCGCGGTCAGCCCCGGCGCCGCTTCAGGCTGATCCGCTCCTTCTCCGAGAGCCCGCCCCACACGCCGAAGCGCTCGTCGTGCGTCAGCGCGTACTCCAGGCACGCCGCGCGGCCCGGGCACGCCCCGCACAGCTGCTTCGCCTCGCGGGTCGAGGACCCGGGGGCCGGGAAGAAGAACTCCGGTCCGGCCTGGGCGCACAGGGCGTCCTCCTGCCAGGAGAGGTCCGCCCCCACCAGGGTCGTCGGGGCGAAGGGCATCGTGTCGGTCTGCATGGACAGAGACTCGCGCGGCGGCCTAAACGCGCCATCAACGTCCGATCAACGCGGCGCGCCGCCTGAGATCAACGCGGCGCGCCGAGCGCGGGCAGGACCGTTTCGGCGACCCGGTACGCCTCCTCCAGGAGCGGGTTGCCGGACAGGATGAAGGTGTCCACACCCAGCGCCCGGTACTCCCGCAGCCGGGCGACGACCTGTTCCGTGGAGCCGACCAGCGCGGTGCCGGGGCCCGGCCGGAACAGGCTCATGCCGGGCCACAGGTTGGGGTGGGTCTCCAGCTCGCGGGCGCGGGCCGGGACCCGGCCGCCGTGCTGCCGGAACTGGCGCTGCCAGCCCACCCCGTCCTCGCCGGCGCGCTCGCCGAGCTGCCGGGCGTAGGTCGCCTCGCTGGTGACGTCGAGCAGCCGGTCGGCCGCCGCCCACGCCTCCGCCTCCGTGTCCCGGACGATCACGTGGAGCCGCAGCCCGATCCGCAGGGTGCGGCCGTACGCGGCGGCGCGCGCCCGGACGTGGTCCAGCTTCTCCTTCAGCGGGCCGGGCGGCTCGCCCCAGGTCAGGTAGACGTCGACGTGCTCGGCGGCCATCTCGACACCGGCCGCCGAGGAACCGCCGAACCAGAGCGGCACGTGCGGCGTCTGCACCGGCCGCAGGTCGCGCAGCGAGGCGCCCGCGTCCTTCAGCTCGTAGAAACGGCCCTTGTGGTCGAAGACCTCGCCCGCGGTGAGCCGCTTCACGATCGACCAGTACTCGGCGCTCAGCGCGTACCGCTCGTCGTGCTCCACGTGCAGCCCGTACTCCTGGAGCGCCCGGGTCGAGCCGTTGACCACGTTGAACCGCAGCCGCCCGCCGAAGAGGTGGTCGAAGGTGAGCGCCATCTTGGCCAGCAGGGTCGGCGAGATGAGGCCGGGGTGGACGGCGAGCAGCGGCCGGAAGCCGGGGCCGGTGGCCGCGGCCAGCGCGCTGCCGAGCGGCCACACGTCGTGCAGGTCGGTGGCGAGCAGGGCGCCGCTGAAGCCGAGCCGCTCGACGGAGGCGGCCAGGTGCTGGAGGTAGCCGAGGTCGACCGGGCGGCGGCCCGCGGGCTCCCAGGGGTAGGCGCCCTCGCGCGGGATGACGTACCAGAGGACCTCGGGCGGGGCGTCGGGGCCGGTGGGGCCGGCGGTGCTGATGGTGCTCATGCGGGGCGGGCCTCTCGGGGCAGGGCGTCGGCGACGGTGACGGGGCGGGCGGTGAAGCCGGTGCGGTGGAAGATGTCGGCGGCGGTCTGCTGCTCGGCGAGGAACTCCGCGGACACCTCCTCGATCTCCCAGGGCAGGGCGCGCAGCGCGGTCTCCCAGTCCTCGGCGGAGCCGCCCAGCTCGGCGGCGGTGACCTCGGCGGCCTCGCGCGGGTGGGCGGCGGCCCAGGTGTCGGCCCGGCGCAGCGCCCGGGTGAGGGCCTCGACCAGCTCGGGGCGCTGTTCGGCCAGGTCGCGGCGGGTGAAGAAGACGGAGCGGTCGGAGATGACGTCGCCGGTGGGGATCAGCACCCGCAGTCCGCCGGTGCGGCGGGCCGCGGCGAGCCGGTCGCCCTGGGCGACCCAGGCGGTGATCGCGCCGGAGCGCAGCAGCTCCTCGCTGGTGGCGTCGGCGCGGACGGCGGTGATGTCGGTGGCGTACGAGAGGCCCGCGTCGTCCAGGGCCTTGGCCACCAGGTGGGTCTGCCAGGAGCCGACGGCGAGGTGGACGGTGCCGCCCTTCAGGTCGGCGACGGTCCGCACGGGCCCGTCGGCGGCGACGAGGAGGGCGCCGTGGCCGGGGCGGGGCGCGGAGACGGCGGTGTAGACGATGTCGTGGCCCTCGGCCTGGGCGGTGACCGGCGGGGTGGAGCCGGTGCCGCCGAAGTCGATGGTCCCGGCGGCGAGATGGGCGCCGGTGCGGACCCCGTCGGTGTACGGGTGCCAGGCCGCGGTCTCGCCGAGCGCGGCCAGCTCCTCCTCGGCGTAGCCGAGCCGGGAGAGGTGGAGGAGGGTGGGGTTGCTGCTGTGGACGCCGATGGTGACGGTCATGCGGAGAGCTCCGTTTCGAGCGGGGTACGGGCGGGGGCGGGGCCGGAGGCGGGTGCGGGGCCGGGCCCGGGGGCGGGGTCGGGGGCGGGGACGCCGAGGTCCGCGAGGAGGCGGCGGCGCAGGGCGGTGAAGGCGGGGTCGCCGGGGTCGCGGGGCCGGGCGACGGTGACGCGCTCGTCGGTGACGAGCCGCCCCTCGCGCAGCACGGCCACCCGGTCGGCCAGCCGGACGGCCTCGTCGACGTCGTGGGTGACGAGCAGCACGGCGGGCCGGTGGAGCCGGCACAACTCGCCGACCAGGTCCTGCATCCGCAGCCGGGTCAGCGCGTCGAGCGCGGCGAACGGCTCGTCGAGCAGCAGGAGTTCGGGCTCGCGGACCAGGGCGCGGGCGAGCGCGGCGCGCTGCGCCTCGCCGCCGGAGAGGGTGGCGGGCCAGGCGTCCGCGTGGCGTTCCAGGCCGACCTCGGCGAGGGCCCGCAGCCCGGTCTCCCGGGTCCGGGCGCCACGCGGGAGGCCGATGGTGACGTTGGCGAGGACCCGCTTGGAGGGGATGAGCCGGGGTTCCTGGAAGACGATCGTGCGGGCGGCGGGGACGAGCGCCTCTCCCCCGTCGGCGCCGTCGAGGGCGCCGAGGATGCGCAGCAGGGTGGTCTTCCCGCTGCCGCTGGCGCCGAGGAGGGCGACGAACTCGCCCCGTGCGATGGTCAGTTCGAGGCCGTCCAGGACGGGTCGGCCGCCGAAGACGCGGCGCAGGCCCCGGACGCGTACGGCGTCGCTCATCGGGGACCCCCGCCGCCCGGGCCGGCCGTGCGCCAGGGCATCAGCACCCGTTCCAGGCCGCGCACGAGGACGTCGGCGGTGAGGCCGAGCAGCCCGTAGACGAGGATGCAGACGGCGAGGATGTCGGTGCGGGCGTAGCTCTGCGCCTGGGACATCAGATAGCCGATCCCTTCGGTGGCGTTGATCTCCTCGGCGGCGATGAGCGCGATGACGCTGAGGGTCATCGCGAGCCGCAGCCCGGCGAGCAGCGAGGGCAGCGCGCCGGGCAGCACGACCTGCCGGACGATGGCGAGCCGGCCGAGCCCGAAGGCGCGCATCGCCTCGACGAGCCGCTGGTCGGTGGCGCGGACGCCGCCCGCGGTGGAGACGTACATGGGGAAGGTGGTGGCGACCGCGATGAGCAGGATCTTCGCGGTCTCGTTGATCCCGAACCAGACCATGAAGAGCGGGACCAGGGAGAGGAAGGGGATGGTCCGCAGGGTCTGGAGGGAGGAGTCGAGGAGCTCGTCGCCGAGCCGGGTGAAGCCGGTGACCACGCCGAGGGTGAGCCCGGCCACCAGCCCGAGGGCGAGGCCGATGCCGGAGCGGGTGAGAGAGGTCGCGAGCGCGTCGGGCAACTGCCCGTTGCCCCACAGCTCCCCCACCGCGTCCAGCACCTGGGCGGGCGAGGCGAGCACGTCGGGGGTGAGGGCGCCGGTCGCGGAGGCGGTCCACCACAGGGCGAGCAGGGCGACCGGGCCGAGGGCGCGGACGACGAGGGTGTACGTACGGGAGCGGGCGCGGCGCGCGAGGGGTTTCGGCCGGACCAGCGGGGGCGGGGCGGCGGGCGGCGACGCCGGGGCGGCGGTCACGAGAGCTTCTCGACGTCGAGGAGGTGGGCGGCGATGTCGACGGTGGCGGGGGTGACCTTCTGCTCGGCGTAGAAGCGGGCGACCTCCTGGAAGCGCCGGACGTCCTCGGGGCCGATGGGGTCGACGGTGCCGGCCTTGGCGGTGAAGCCGATCTGGACCTCGCGGGCGCGGCCGGTGACGGCGGTGGGGCCCGCGTCGGTGAAGACGTTGAGGTAGGCGGCCGGGTCCCGGCGCTCGTCGGCGCTCTTCGCGTGGAGGTAGGTGTAGAGGGCCTTCACGACCTCGGGGTGGGCGTCGGCGAAGCCCTTGCGGACGGCGTTGAGGCTGTAGTTGTCGGAGCCGATGGCGGCGCCGTCGGCGACGAAGCGGGCCTTGCCGGTGCCGAGTTCGGCGACGGCGTAGGTGGACCAGACGGCCCAGGCGTCGACCTGGCCGGCGTTGAGGACGGCGGCGGTCTGGTCGGGCCGGAGGTAGACCCGCTCGACCCGGTCGGCCGGCACCCCGGCCTTGGCGAGGGCCTTGAGCAGCAGGTACTCGCCGGTGCCGCCCTTGTTGACGGCGACCTTCCGCCCGGCGAGGTCGGCGACCGAGTCGATGCCGGAGCCCTCGCGGACCAGGATGCCCTCGCCGACGGGGTCGGGGTCGGTCGCGGTGAAGAAGACGAAGCCGGGGCTCTGGGAGAGCGAGGTGATGCCGGAGGTGATGGAGCCGGTGGCGATGTCGAGCCGGTCGGCGTTCATGGCCTGCGCGGCCGGGGCGAAGGGCCCGGCGCTGCCGGTCCAGGCGACCTTGGCGTGCACCTTGGCGAGGGCCTTGTCGAGGCTGCCGTCCTTCTTGCCCCGGGCCAGCACGCCGGAGTTGCCGGGGTCCGGGATGCGGACGGTGACGCTCCCCTTCCCGGCCGTGTCGGCGGCGGGGTCACCGGAGCAGGCGGCGAGCGCGGGCAGGGCGACGAGGACCGCGAGGGCGGCGAGGACACGGGGCGGGCGCATGGCGGGGGTCCTTCGGGGCGGGGAGGGACGGGCGGGGGCGGATGGGGTGAGCGGGGCGGGCGGGTTGGGTGGGGTGGACGGGACGGGGGCGGCGGGGCGTCCGGCGGCGGGCCGGAGGGGCGCGGGGGGCACGGGGGTCACGGCCGGGGCGGGGACGGTACGGGTACGGGGGCGGGGTCCGCGTAGTCCGGGGCGGGGTGCCCGTACGCCGGGGCGCCCTCGGGGGCCGGGGCGGCGTCGGCGTCGGGGGCCGTCCGGGCGGCCAGGAGGGCGGCGCGGCGCAGGGGTTCGGGGTCGGCCCAGCCCGTCACGTCCACCGGCTCGGGCAGGAAGCCGTGGCCGTGCAGGGCCTCGGCCTGCCGGGCGAGCAGGCCGAGGCGGGTCGCGGAGAGGCCGGGGTGCAGGGTGCGGTGGGTGCCCTCGCGGTAGGCCCCGGCGACGCCCTCGGGCCCGGCCCCGGTCTCGGCGCCGAGGATGCGGGCCACCTCCCCGGGCCGGTCCGCCGCCCAGTCGGCGGCGCGGAGCAGCACGGCGAGGAAGCGGTCCACCAGCTCCGGGGCGCGGTCCAGGAGGTCCTGGTGGACGGTGAGGGGGCGGGGGGTGCCGTTGTTGACGCGGTGCGCGGGGTCGGGCAGTTCGTCGAGCTCTACGGCGACCTCGGCCCCGGCCCGGCGTGCGGCCTCCACGGCCAGGGCGCCCTTCACGTACACGGCGTCCACCTCGCCCCGCCGCAGGGCGGCGAGTTCGGCGGCCCACTGGCCGCGGTGGCCGGCGGCGTCCACGTCGACGAGGACCGTGTCCGCGAGGCCGAGCCCGGCGGAGGCGAGGGCGCCCTCAAAGCCGCGCAGGGCCATCGCCCGCCAGAAGTCGATGGCGATCGGGTGGCGGGGCAGCGCCAGCCGCCGCCCGCGCAGGTCGGCGGCCGAGCGCACCGGCGAACCGGGGGCGACCAGGACCGCCTGGCGCTCCTCGATCCAGGTCAGCCCGATCAGCCGGGTGCGTTCGCCGCGCGAACGGGCCCACAGGGCGGGCACGTTGCCGCCCTCGCGGAAGAGGCCGGGGAGGGCGTGGGTGTAGTGGGCGGCGCGGTCGGCGCCTGGGTCGGCGTCCTGGAGGGAGCGCACCGCGACGCCGTCGGCGGCGAACGCCTCGGCCAGCCAGCCTCGGTCGGCGGCGATGCCGGTGGCGGTGGGCACGGGGCAGCGGGTGAACCAGAGCGTGTCGGGCACGCGGGCAGCGGTCATGTGGGTCTTCCGTGGGACGGGGAGGGAAAGGGCGAAGGGGAGGCGGGCGTACGCGCGGGGCACGCGGCGGTCCGGGAACGGGCGCCGCCGGACGGGGCGGCGCCGGGCACGTCGGCGCGGTGCGGGAGGCGATGCGGGTGCGATGCGGGCGCGGTGCGACGCGGTGGGGCGAGGAGCGGGTGGGACGGCGGCGGGGCCGTCGGAGCCGTGCCGGACCGGCGGTCCGGAGCCCGCGGGGCCGCCCGGCCGCCCGTGCCGGGATCAGCGACAGGCGGTGGCGGTGACGCGGGCCAGGTCTATGTGACGGCGCCGGGTGAGGGCCGCGGCAGCGGGCGGGACGGCGCGACGGCGTGCGGTCACGGCGGTCATGGCGGTGACGGTGGTCATGGCGGTCCTGCTCCCTTCCCGGCCGGTGCGCCGCGGTGGATCGCGGCGGCGTTGGCCGGAACCTTGCCACGGACGGTCGGCCGCCTTCAACTCCGCTCCCACGATGTGGGATCGCACATGAACGGCATGTTTCCGACCTCGTCCGACCGCTGTTTCGGCTCCCGCCATGTGGGAGCGTGGGAGCCCGCCAGAGCGGTCGGCAGCAGTCGGCGGCGACCGGCGGCGATCGGCGCAGCATTCGGCGAGGGGGAGCGAACCACACATGACCACCGAGGCCGGCCCGGTCCGCGCACCGGCCGGGGCCCAGGCGGTGCGCCGGGCCCTGGACGTCCTGCACTGCTTCCACGACAACGGCCCCGACCTCAGCGCCTCGGACCTGGCACGGCGGCTCGGCCTGTCCACCTCGACCGCGCACCGGCTGGCCCGGACGCTGCTGGGGGCGGGCTTCCTGGAGCAGGACGCCCGCACGGCCCGCTACCGGCTCGGCCCCGCCGTCACGGAGCTCGGCAGGCTCTCGTACCACCAGCGCGGGCTGCACCTGGCGGCGCCGGAGCTGGGCGATCTGGCGGCGCGGACCGGCGCCACCGCCGATCTGGCGCTGCGCAGCGGCGCGTACGCGGTGATCGTGGCGGGCGGTTCGGTGACGCCGAAGGTGGGGCTGCGCCGCCCGCTGCACTCGACGGCGCTCGGGAAGGTGCTGCTCGCCTGGCCCCGAGCGGGCGAGGGCGGGCCGCAGGCGCTCCCGCCGCTGTATGCCTTCACCGAGCGGACCATCGTCGAACCCGGGCTGCTCGCGGGCGAGTTGGCGCGGGTGCGGGAGCAGGGGTACGCGCTCAACGACGGCGAGTCGGCGCTCGGGGTGCGGACCGTCGCGGTGCCGGTGCTGGAACGGGCCGGGCACGCGCGCTTCGCGCTCGCGGTGCGCGGGACGCCGTCGCTGGTCACCGACGCGCGGCTGGAGTGGTTCCTGACGCAGGCGCGGTCGTGCGCCCGCGCGCTGGAGGTGCTGCTGCTGGCACCGGGCGAGCGGCGCCTCCCGGAGGGGTGAGGGGCCCCGGAGGCGCGTCCGGACGCCCGGCTCGGCCCGCCGCGAGAGTGTCCGCACGATCGTGCGGACAGTACGATGGGGGCATGACCGGCACCACCAGGACCGACGGGCGCGTCGAGCGCGGCAACCAGACCCGGCGGCTCGTGCTGGGCCGCACGATGGACATCGCCTCGGTCGAGGGCCTGGAGGGCCTGTCGCTGGGGCGGATCGCGACCGAGCTCAAGCTGAGCAAGAGCGGCGTCTTCGCGCTGTTCGGCTCCAAGGAGGAGCTCCAGCTCGCGACCGTACGGGCCGCCGCCGCCGTCTTCGCCCGCCGGGTGGTCACCCCGCTCGACGGGCTGCAGCCCGGTCCGGGCCGGGTGTGGGCGCTCTGCCGTAACTGGCTCGCCTACTCCGCCGAGCGCGTCTTCGCGGGCGGCTGCTTCTTCTACGCGGTCTCCGCCGAGTTCGACGCCCGCACGGGCCCGGTCCACGACGCGATCGCGCGGGCGCGCGCCGACTGGAACACCTACGTGGAGGAGCAGATCGAGGAGGCCCGGCGGGCCGGCGGGATGCTCACGGACGTGGACGCCCCGCAGCTCGCGTTCGAGATCATCGCCCTGATGGAGTCGGCCAACGCCCAGTCCGTGCTGCTCGCCGACCCCTCGGCGTACGAGCGGGCCGAGCGCGGCATCGCCCGCCGCCTGCGGGCCGAGGCGACGGACGGGGCGCGGGACCAGGTGCCCGCCCCCGGGGCCTGAGGAGCGGCCGGACCCGAGGGGCGACGGACTCAGCGCGAGCCGGCGGCGAGCCGCGGGGCGTCCAGGACTTCGGCGGCCTCGGCGGCCCCCGGACCGACCGGAGCCGGAGCGCCGCCGGGCGCCTTGACCGGCGCCTCGGTCGGCGTCGCGACCGGTGCCGCGACCGGTGCCGCGACGAACTCGACCACCTGGGCGACGATCTGAGGATCGGTCAGGATCCTCGCGTGCCCGAGCCCTTGGGTGACGACGAGCCGGGCCCGGTCGCCGTGCGCGGCCCGGATGGCGTGCGCGTGGGCGAGCGGGACCAGCGTGTCCGCCTCGTCATGGAGGAGCAGCAGGGGCGCGCCCAGGTCCTCCGGGCGCCAGGAGGCGTCGAAGTGCCCCCAGACACCGGGCTCCTCGGGCGCGAGCACCCGCTCCACGTGCCGCCGCATCACGCGGAGCGCGCGCTCGCCGAAGCCGGTCATGCCCCGGAAGGAGGCGGTGAGCAGGGCGAAGGAGCCGACACCCGAGATGCCGACGAGCCGCTTCGTCCGGACCCCGTCGCGCAGCGCGAAGAGGGCGGCGGCGACGCCGAAGGAGTGCGCGACGACGGCCTCGAAGTCGCCGTGCCTGGTGTGCAGGCGCCGGATGATCTCGCGGTATTCGAGGATGTTGCTCGACCGGCCGGCCGCCTCGCCGCTGCCGGGGGTGTCGAATGCGACCGGGCTGTAGCCGCGCGCGAGCAGCGCCTCGACGAGGGCGTGGAGGCGTGAGGCGCGAGAGGTCCAGCCGTGGATCAGCAGGACCGGCCGCTCGCCGTCGCCCCAGGCGTACACGACGGTCTCCTTGCCCGGCCCGACCCCGGCGCCCGAGAGCGGTATGCGCTCCACGCGCGCGGTGGCCATCAGCGGCTCCTCGGCCGGCTTGAGGCGGACCCGCGCGAGGGGGCGGACGAAGAAGTGGAAGACGGCCCGCCCGGTGGGTCCGGGGGCCACGTACGCGGTGGCGTTCAGGGTGGTGCTCGTAGCGCGGACCAGCAGAGCCTTGGCTGACATCCGGATCCCGTCCCCTCGATCGTTCTCGTTCGCACTGCACTCGACCCAAAAATGCTAGCACGATCGTTCGTACAGTTTCAGAACCAAGCGATCGATCTCCCCCCCCTCTCCCCCGTCACTCCTCGCTCTTCTTCGCCCGGCTCGGCTGGACCCGCTTCGGCTCGCCCGGCATCTTCGGGTACTCCGGCGGATAGGGCAGGTCGCCCAGCCCGTGCTCGGCCTCGTCGCGGCGGGCGAGCTCCAGGAGCGGCTCCAGGCTGAACCGCTCGTCGTCCATGTCCGCGTGCACGTCGCCCAGTTCCGCGTACCGCTCGGGCATGGTGCGGATGTCGAAGTCCCGGGGCACGGCGTCGTCGATCTCCTCCCAGCGCAGCGGCGCGGAGACCGGGGCGTGCGGGCGGGGGCGGACGGAGTAGGCGGAGGCGATGGTGCGGTCGCGGGCGGTCTGGTTGTAGTCCACGAAGATCCGCTCGCCGCGCTCCTCCTTCCACCACTTGATCGTGACCCGGTCCGGCATCCGCCGCTCCAGCTCCCGGCCGCAGGCGATGGCGGCCCGCCGGACCTGCGTGAACGTCCACTCCGGCAGGATCGGCACGAAGACGTGCAGCCCCCGCCCGCCCGAGGTCTTCGGCCACCCGCGCAGGCCGTGCTCGTCGAGGACGGCCCGCAGCTCGTGGGCCGCGCGGACGGCGTCGGCGTAGTCGGTGCCGGGCTGCGGGTCGAGGTCGATGCGCAGCTCGTCGGGGTGGTCGGTGTCCTCCCGGCGCACCGGCCAGGGATGGAAGGTGACGGCGCCGAGGTTGGCCGCCCAGAGCACGGCGGCCGGCTCGGTCGGGCACATCTCGTCGGCCGAGCGCCCACTGGGAAAGGTGATGTGGGCCGTCGGGATCCACTCCGGGAGGTACTTGGGGGCGCGCTTCTGGAAGAACGACTCCCCGGTCACCCCGTCGGGGTAGCGCTCCAGGGTGGTGGGGCGGTCGCGCAGGGCGCGGGTGATGCCGTCGCCGACCGCGAGGTAGTAGCGGACCATGTCCAGCTTGGTGTAGCCGGGCTCGGGGAAGTACACCTTGTCCGGATGGGACACCCGTACGGTCCGGTCGCCGACTTCCAGCTCCACCGCGTCCGCCTTGCCTGCCATGGCGGTCAGCCTAGGCGGCACGGACGCAAGCCGCATATCGGCACGTGTCTACGGATATCGCCGCGTATCCACACACATGCCCGCGCATCACCTCCGCGCCCGGCCCATAATCGGCTCCATGGACCTGCCGGTGATGCCGCCCGTGAAGCCGATGCTGGCGAAGGCGGTGAAGAAGATCCCGCCGGGGATGCAGTACGAGGCCAAGTGGGACGGCTTCCGCGCCCTGGTGCACCGGGACGGGCCCGAGCTGTTCATCGGCAGCCGCACCGGCAAGCCGCTGACCCGCTACTTCCCCGAGCTCGTCGAGGCGCTGCCCGCCCTGCTGCCCGAGCGCTGCGTGGTCGACGGGGAGATCGTCGTCGCGCACGGCGGACGGCTCGACTTCGACCGGCTCAGCGAGCGGATCCACCCGGCGGCGTCGCGGGTGCGGATGCTGGCGGAGACGACCCCGGCCCGGTTCATCGCCTTCGACCTGCTGGCCCTCGGCGACGACGCCCTCCTCGACACCCCGCTCGCCGAGCGCCGGGCCCTCCTCGAAGAGGCCCTGGCCGGGGTCGGCGCCCCCGTCCACCTCGCCCCGGCCACCCGGGACCCGGAGCTCGCGGCGCGCTGGTTCGAGCAGTACGAGGGCGCCGGTCTGGACGGCGTGATCGCCAAACCCCTCGATCTGCCCTACCGGCCCGACGCCCGCCTGATGTACAAGATCAAGCACGAGCGGACCGCCGACGTGGTGGTGGCCGGCTACCGCTTCCACAAGAGCGGCCCGGTCGTCGGCTCCCTGCTGCTCGGCCTGTACGACGCCGGGGGCACCCTCCAGCACGTGGGCGTGTGCGCCGCGTTCACCGCGCGGCGCCGCGAGGAGCTGGTGGCGGAGCTGGAGCCACTGCGGATGGACCCGCCGGACGGGCACCCGTGGGCGGCGTGGGCCGAGGAGTCGGCGCACGAGGGGGCCAGGCTGCCGGGCGCGCCGAGCCGCTGGTCCGGCAAGAAGGACCTGTCGTGGGTGGCGCTGCGCCCGGAGCGCGTCTGCGAGGTCGGCTACGACCACATGGAGGGCGACCGCTTCCGGCACACCGCGCAGTTCAAGCGCTGGCGCCCGGACCGCGCCCCGGAGTCCTGCGGCTACGGGCAGCTGGAGGAGCCGGTCTCGTACGATCTGGGCGCGATCCTCGGGTAGTCCGCGGGGCGGTCGCGCTCCGCCCCGGGGTGAGATGCCCCACACCGCGAAGATCGACAACTCCCGCTCCCCGTCGGCGCGTTCGATGGACCGGTGCGCGAGGGGGCGGCCGCACCCGGGCGCACCTGCGAGGACGCGCGGGGGCCCGGCCGGGCGGGCCCCCGGGTCCCGCCGGAGCGGCCCGGGAGTGTGGCCCGGCGGTGACGGACCCGTCGGCGAACCGCCACCCCGATCCGGTACGTATGGAGGGGAGAAGCACGCTCACCCGCCAGACCCCCAAGGACCGACCGTGATCGCCACGCCCTCGCCGCTCGTACCCGTCCCGATCCCCGACCGCGTCGCCGCGCTGATCGGCTCCTGCCTGCCGCTGCACGTGCTCCAGGCCGAGGTGGACGCCGACTGCGCGGCGCGCGAGGTGTACCGCTTCCGGGGACCGCTGTGCGCGGAGGACCGGGCCGACCGCGAGCACGCGCTGGCCGCGCTCGCCCGCGCCAACAAGGTGCTCGCCAAGCACCACCCGCAGCTCCCGGTGCGCCCGGGGCACTGACGGCGCGCGCCACCCCGCCGGACCATCCCGCCGGACCACCCTTCGGCACCGTCCTGTGCCGCCGCACCGGTTCGGACGTACTCCACATGCGGGACACCGGCGTCGGTGTGAGGCTGCGAGGGTGACCACCTCCAGCGAAGCCGCGACCGCGCCCCCGGCCGTCGAGCCGCCCGTGCTCGACCGACGCCGCCGCAACATCGTCTTCGGCACGATCATGCTCGGCGTGCTGCTGGCCGCACTGGACCAGACGATCGTGGGCACCGCGCTGCCGACGATCGTCTCGGACCTCGGCGGCGCGGCGCACATGTCGTGGGTGGTCACCGCGTATCTGCTGGCGGAGACCGTCGCGACCGTGCTGGTCGGCAAGTTCGGCGACCTCTTCGGCCGCAAGGTGATCTTCCAGATCTCCGCGATCGTCTTCATCACGGGCTCGTTCCTGTGCGGTCTCGCCACCAACATGACGCTGCTGATCGTCTGGCGCGGCGTGCAGGGCATCGGCGCCGGCGGTCTGATGGTCACCTCCATGGCCCTGATCGCCGACGTGATCCCGCTGCGCGAGCGCGGCAAGTACCAGGGCGCCATCGGCGCCGTGTTCGGCGTCTCGACCGTCATCGGGCCGCTGCTCGGCGGCCTGTTCACCGACCACCTGAGCTGGCGCTGGGCGTTCTACGTCAACGTGCCGATCGCGATCCTCGTCGTCATCGCCGCCGCCCGCACCATCCCCTCCGTGCGCTCCGTGAGCCGCCCGGTCATCGACTACGCGGGCATCGCGTTCGTCGCCGCCGGGTCCAGCGCCCTGATCCTGGCGACCAGTTGGGGCGGGAACGAGTACGCGTGGAGCTCCGGTGTCATCATCGGGCTGTTCGCAGGCGGGCTGCTGTCGCTGGCCCTGTTCTGCTGGGTGGAGACCCGGGCGGCCGAGCCGATGCTGCCGATGCGGCTCTTCCGCAACCCGGTCTTCACCGTCTGCTCCGTGCTCAGCTTCATCGTCGGCTTCGCGATGCTCGGCGCGATGACCTTCCTGCCGACGTACCTGCAGTACGTGGACGGGGACTCGGCGACGGTCTCCGGCTTCCGCACCCTGCCCATGGTGGTCGGCCTGCTGATCGCCTCCATCTTCAGCGGCAACGTCGTCAGCAAGACCGGGCACTACCGGACCTTCCCGATCGTCGGCTCGCTGGTGATGGGCGTGGGCCTCTATCTGCTGTCGCTGATGGGGCCGGGCACCAGCACCTGGCTGGAGTCGCTGTACATGTTCGTGCTCGGCGTCGGCATCGGCCTGTGCATGCAGGTGCTGACCATCGCCGTGCAGAACACCGTCGACTACGCGGACCTCGGCACGGCCACCTCCGGCGTCACCTTCTTCCGTACGCTCGGCAGCGCCTTCGGCACCGCGGTCTTCGGCACGATCTACGCCAACGCCCTCAAGCCCAACCTCACCGAGGGCACCGCGGAGGCGGCCACCCGGGCGGCGGGCCTCGGCCTCGACCCGGCGGCGGTCGCGAAGGCGTCGCAGAGCCCGGCCGGTGTCCACGCGCTGCCGGACCGGGTGGCGGAGCCGATCGTGCAGGCGTACGCGGACACCCTGCACACCGTCTTCCTGTGGACCGTGCCGGTCGCGGCCCTCGGCTTCGTCGTCGCGCTCTTCCTGAAGCAGGTGGCGCTGCGGGACACCGCCCGCGCCTCGGCGCCCGACATGGGCGAGGGCTTCGCCTCCCCCACCGGCAGCGGCGACTCGGCCAAGCTCCTCGAACTGTCGGTGGGGCGGATCATCCGCAAGACCGACCTCGACACGGCGCGGCGGATCGTGTCCGGCTCCGACACCCGGCTCGACACCGCCGGCGCCTGGGCGGTCATGCAGGTGGAGCTGTTCACCCGGCTGGTCGGGCACGCGAGCCTCGGGCTGATCTCGGCGGGCCGCCGGGTCCCGCCCGAGGTGCTGCTGCCGGTGTTCCAGCGGATGGTCGAGGAGGGCTTCCTCACCCGCGACGGCAATCTCCTCTCGCACACCGCCGCCGGGAAGCGCGAGGCGGAGGTCATCACCCGGGCCTGGGGCGACTGGCTCAGCGACCGGGTCGAGCGGGAGAGCGGCCGGCCCAGCGGCCCGGAGCTGCGGGCCGCGACGGACGCCATCGCGAAGAAGCTGATCGCGGAGGACCTGGCCCAGGGCCTGCCCCGGCACGAACGCGAACCGGCGGGCGCGACGGCGCGCTGACGGACCGGGGCAGGGCCGGGGTCGGCTCCGGTCCGGGCCAGGGCCGGGCCAGGACGGAGCCAAGGCGGGGCCGGGGCCGACCCCGGCCCCGGCCCGGCCCTCAGTCCAGGAAGTCCCCGTCCACGTACACCCACGCCCCCTCGTGCCGCTCGAAGCGGCTGCGCTCGTGGAGTTCGCCGTCCGCGCCGCCCTGGCGGAAGCGGGCCCGGAAGGTGACCGTGCCGTGCTGGTGGAAGGCGGTGCCGTCGCCGGTGGCCTCGATGTCCAGGCCGGTCCAGCGCAGCGCCGGGTCGAAGTCGACCTCGGCGGGCCGGGTCCGCGGCGCCCAGGTGCGCAGCAGGTACGGCTCGTCGCGGGCGACGAAGGCGCTGTAGCGGGAGCGCATCAGCAGCTCGGCGGTGGGCGCGGTGGCGGGTCCGGCGTGGAAACGGCCGCAGCAGGAGCCGTAGGGGGCGTCGAGGCCGCAGGGGCAGGGGGTGTCGGCGGTGAGCGCGGGCACGGCGGGGCGGGCGGTCTTGCCGCGGGCGTTGCGTCGGGACATGCGGTCATTGTCCCCTGCGGCAGGCGGGGGCGGGATCGCGCCATCCGAGGGGCGGGCCCCCGCACGGTGCTTCCGGTGTCCGGGGGCCGCCCCTATGCTCCTGCGCCGGATCACACTGTTACCGGCGGTAAAGGGGTGGGGCATGGAGCGTACGGGCACCTCACGGCGCGGATTCGTGGCGGGCGCGGCCGCCGTCACGGGAGCCGCGGTCGCCTCGACGGTCACCGTCGGCGCCGGACCGGCACAGGCCGCGACGGCCGCGGAGTCCGCCGCGCCGCTCTCCGTCGCCGTGCTGGGCGGCGGGGTCGCGGGGCTGACCGCGGCCCACGAACTGGCCGAGCGCGGCTACCGCGTGACCGTCTACGAGCGCCGGGCGCTCGGCGGCAAGGCGCGCTCCATGGACGTGCCGGACAGCGGGAGAGGCGGGCGCCGCGCGCTCCCCGCCGAGCACGGCTTCCGCTTCATCCCCGGCATCTACCACAACCTCCCCGACACCCTCCGGCGCATCCCCTTCCCCGGCAACGCCCACGGCGTGTGGGACAACCTGGTGGCCCCCGCCGAGATGTCCTTCGCCCGGACCGGCCGCGAGGACCTGCGCATCCCGCTGCCCTGGCCCGGCCACCGCCCGGCCGAGCTCACCCTCGACGAGATCCGCCGGGCGCTGACCGCGCTCCTGGAGACCGCCCGCTCCATCCCGCTGCACGAGGCGGCGTACTTCGTGGACCGCTTCCTCGTCTTCCTCACCAGCTGCCAGGAGCGGCGCGACGACACCTGGGAGCGCACCCCCTGGTGGGAGTTCCTGCGGGCCGAGCGGATGAGCTACGACTACCAGCGCATCCTGGCCGTGGGGCTCACCCGCAACATCGTGGCCACCAAGGCGGAGGAGGCCAGCACCCGCACGGTCGCCACCCTGCTGGAGGCGTTCGCCTTCAACGCGCTGGGGCGGGGCGCCGACGGGCCCCTGGACCGGATCCTGAACCTGCCCACCAACGAGGCGTGGATCGACCCCTGGGTGACCCATCTGAACGGCCTCGGCGTGGAGTTCCGGGTCGGCTGGACCGTGCGGGAGCTGGACTACGACGCCGGGGCCGGGCGGATCGCGGCGGTCCTGGCCGAGGACCCGCAGGGGGTCCGGCGCCGGGTGACCGCGGACCACTACGTGTCCGCGATGCCGGTCGAGCACGCCCGCCGGACCTGGAGCGCCGCGCTCCGGGCCGCCGACCCCCAGCTCGCCCGCTGCGACGCGCTGGAGACGGACTGGATGACCGGCATCCAGTTCTATCTGACGGAGAGCGCCCCGCTGCTCGCCGGGCACGCCAACTGCATCGACTCGCCCTGGTCGCTGACCGCGATCCAGCAGGCCCGGCACTGGCCGGCCCGGGACTTCCCCGCCGACTACGGCGACGGGGCGGTCGTCGACTGCCTCTCCGTGGACATCTCCGAGTGGGACCGGCCGGGCGTCCTGTACGGGAAGACCGCCAAGCAGTGCACCCGCGCGGAGGTCGCGAAGGAGGTGTGGGCCCAGCTGAAGGCATCGTTCAACGACACGGGCCGCACGGTGCTGAAGGACAGCGCGCTGCACTCCTGGTTCCTGGACCCCGGGGTGGACGGCCTCGGCACCCCGAACCCGACCAACGAGGACCAGCTCCTCGTCCACCCCGTGGGCACCTTCCACAACCGGCCGAAGGCGGCCACCCGGGTCCCGAACCTCTACCTGGCGGGCGACTACGTGGCCGTCGACATCGACCTGGCCACCATGGAGGGCGCCAACGCCTCCGCCCGCCAGGCCGTGAACGCGCTGCTCGACCGCACGGGCTCGGCCGCCGCCCGCTGCACGGTGCGGCCGCTGTTCAGCCCGCCGGAGCTGGAGGGCCTCAAGCGGCACGACCGGCTGCGCTACCGCCTGGGCCTGCGCAACGCCCTCGACCTGGGCTGAGCCGCCCGGCCCCGCCGGGCCGGCCGGCGCCGGGCGTCCACGGACTGGTCACGGAAACGGACGGGCGGCGGCGAATCCCGCGGGCCGCGCGGGAGCCCGAGTAGCGTACGCGCATGAAACTGACGATTCTCGGAGGCGGCGGATTCCGGGTGCCGCTGGTGTACGGCGCCCTGCTCGGCGACCACGCCGAGGGCCGGGTCACCCACGTCACCCTGTACGACCTGGACGCGGGGCGGCTCTCGGCGATCGCCCGGGTCCTCGCCGAGCAGGGCGAGGGCGTGCCCGACGCGCCGGTGGTGACCGCGACCACGGAGCTGGACGAGGCGCTGCGCGGCGCGGACTTCGTCTTCTCGGCGATCCGCGTGGGCGGGCTCGCGGGGCGGGCCGCCGACGAGCGGATCGCGCTGGCCGAGGGGGTGCTGGGGCAGGAGACGGTGGGCGCGGGCGGCATCGCGTACGGGCTGCGGACCCTGCCGGTGGTGACGCACATCGCGCGCCGGGTCGCCGAACTCGCCCCGGACGCCTGGGTCATCAACTTCACCAACCCCGCGGGCATGGTCACCGAGGCGATGTCCCGGATCCTCGGCGACCGGGTGATCGGCATCTGCGACTCCCCCGTGGGCCTGGGCCGCCGGGTCGCGCGGGTGCTCGGCGCGCGTCCGGGCGAGGCGTGGATCGACTACGTGGGCCTCAACCACCTGGGGTGGCTGCGCGGGCTGCGGGTCGGCGGGGAGGACCTGCTGCCGCGCCTGTTCGAGGACGAGGGGCTGCTGGGCTCCTTCGAGGAGGGCAAGCTCTTCGGCACCGAGTGGCTGCGCTCGCTGGGCGCGGTGCCCAACGAGTACCTGCACTACTACTACTTCAACCGGGAGGCGGTGCGCGCCTACCGGGAGGCCGAGCGGACCCGGGGCGCCTACCTCCTGGACCAGCAGTCCGGCTTCTACGACGAGATGGGCCGGCCCGACGCGCCCGCCCTGCCCGCCTGGCACCGCACCCTCGCCGAGCGCGAGGCGACCTACATGGCGCACAACCGGGAGGCGGCCGGGGTCGGCGAGCGGGACGAGGAGGACCTGGAGTCGGGCGGCTACGAGAAGGTGGCGCTGGCGCTGATGCGGGCGATCGCGCGCAACGAGCGGGCCACCCTCATCCTCAACGTGCGCAACCGGCACACCCTGTCGGTGCTGGACGCGGACGCGGTGATCGAGGTGCCCTGCTTCGTCGACGCGGCGGGCGCCCACCCGGTGTCGGTGGACCCGCTGCCGTACCACGCGGTGGGCCTGGTGACGGCGGTGAAGGCGGTCGAGCGGGAGGTCCTCGCGGCGGCGGAGAGCGGGTCGCGGGCGACGGCGGTGAAGGCGTTCGCGCTGCACCCGCTGGTCGACTCGGTGACGGTGGCCCGGCGGCTGGTGGAGGGCTACACCGCCGAGCACGCGGGGCTGGCCTATCTGCGCCACTGAGGCGGCACCGAGACGCCACTGACACGGCACCGACGCGTCACGCGGGCGGACGGCCGACGAACATCTTTACGCGGTTCGGGGGCGCGGCCTAGGCTCGCGCCCCATGACTTCACAGCGACGCAGGGGTGTTCGAAGAGGAGTGGCCCGGCTCGCCGCGGGCTGTCTGCTGGCCGCGGGCCTGGTGGGCACCGGGGCCGTGGCCGGCGGCGGCAGTCCGGCCGCCGCGCGGGCCGCGGAGGCGGGCGGCGCGGCGGTGGTTCCGGTGCAGACGACCGGTCCGGCCGACAAGCGGTTCAACCTGGTGGTGATGGGCGACGGGTACACGGCGGCCGAACTGCCCAAGTTCCGGGCGGACCTGGAGCGGCACCTGAGCACGCTGTGGAGCGTCGAGCCGTTCGCCTCCTACCGCTCGTACATCAACGTGTGGGCGGTGGAGGTGCCGTCGAAGGACTCCGGCGTCGACTGCGACCCGGGGCTCGACGCCCCGGCCCGGGACACGGCGCTCGACATGGGCTTCTGGGGCGGCTGCAACCCCGGCAGCGTGCAGCGGCTGCTGACCGTGGACAGCGCGAAGGCGGCCTCTCTCGCCGATCTGGTGCCCGGCACGAGCCGCGCCAACCGGCAGATCGTGGCGCTCGCGAACAGCTCCACCTACGGCGGCGCGGGCGGGTCCTACGCCACCGCGTCCGGCGGCAACGCGCTCTCCGCGCTCATCACCCCGCACGAGATAGGGCACTCGCTGGGCGGGCTCCAGGACGAGTACGACTACTACGCGCGCGGGGTGCCCGGCGGCGCGTACACCGACGGCGAGCCGGCCTCGGCCCACCACACCCTGCTGACCGAGCGGCAGTTGCGGGAGCAGCGCGCCAAGTGGTGGCGCTGGCTGGGCGAGGAGAGCGAGTCCGGCGGGGTCATCGGGCGGTACGAGGGCGGGATGTACAGCACCTCGGGCGTCTGGCGGCCGAGCCGGCACTCGATGATGAAGACCCTCGGCTACGCCTTCGACCAGGTGGAGCGCGAGGTGATGGTGCGGGCGATCTCCGCCAAGGTGGACCTGGTCCAGGGGCACGCCCCGAACGCGGCGCCGGTCGGGGCCGACCGGACGCTGTGGGTGGACACCCTGCACCCGGTCGGCGGCGAGCTGACGGTGGCGTGGCGGCTCGACGGGCGCCCGCTGCGCTCCGGCGGCGCCCGCTCGCTGGACCTGCGCGGGCTTGACCTGGCCCCGGGGCGTACGTACGCGCTGACGGCGACGGTCACCGACCCGACCCCGTTCGTGCGCGACCCGGCGGTGCGCGGCTCGGCCGCCCTGACCCGGACGGTGACGTGGACGGTGGACCCGGCGCTGCGCACGCCGAAGGACGCCACGCGCGCCGCCTTCGCCGGGCACACGGCGACCGGCCCGGCGGTGGGCGCGCGGTCGGTCGTGTACGCGGACACCACGCACCCGGCGCGCGGCATCCCGGCCGTGCGGTGGGCGCTCGACGGGCGGACGGTGCCGAACCCGGGCAACGACCGCGACCTCGACCTGGGCGCGCTGCGGCTGTCCCCGGGCACGCACACGCTGACGGCCCGGATCCCGGGCACGGCCGAGACGCTGAGCTGGACGGTCGACGCGGCACCCGCCGCCGCCCGCTACGAGCTGTCGGCGCCGCTGCGGACAGTGGAGCGGCCGGGGCGGCCCGTCGAGTACGTCTACGACGACGCGTTCACGATGCGGCTGACCGCGAGCGACGACCGGGACGGGGCCGTGGTGAACCAGTTCCGGGTGGACGGGGACGGCTGGTACACGTACTACGGCTGGCCGACGGACGCCTCGGCGCCGTTCCGCTTCTCCCCCTCGGGCACGGTCATCGACGACCTGGTCTACGGCAAGCTGGGCCGCAGCCGGGTGGTGCCCTGGGACGACGCGACGCCGGACTACGGCACCCACACGGTGGAGTACCGGACGGTGGACGCGGCGGGCAACGTGGGCCCGGCACGGAGCTTCCTGGTGACGCTGGTACGGAAGTAGCCCCCGGATACCCCTGACACGGAAGAAGGCCCGCCGGATGCCGGCGGGCCTTCTCCCTTCGTCGTGCGCGGGACGGGTCAGCGCTTGCGGCCGACGGCGGCCCAGCCCGGGATGGGGTCGTCGCCCTGGACCTGGACGGGCTCGCCCAGCTCCGGGTGCCACTCGGCGGTGAGCGAGACACCCGGCTCGACCAGGTCGAGGCCGTCGAAGAAGGCGGCGAGCTCGTCGCGCGAGCGCGGGCGCAGGGTCAGTCCGCGCGCCTTGTACATGGCGGCGGCCTTCGCGGCGCCCTCGGGGTCGAAGTCCCCGGTGACGTGCGAGAGGACGAGGTAGCTGCCCGGGGCGAGCTTCTCGACGATCTTGCCGACCAGCTCGTAGGCCCCGTCCTCGTCCCCCACGAAGTGCAGCAGGGCGAGCATCGACAGGGCGATGGGCTGGTCGAAGTCAAGGACCTTTCCGGCCCTTTCGAGGATCAGTTCGGGGTCGCGGGCGTCCGCCTGGATGTACTCGGTGGCCCCCTCGGGGGTCGAGCGCAGCAGGGCGGCGGCGTGCGCGAGCACGATCGGGTCGTTGTCGCAGTAGACGATCCGGGAGTCCGGCGCGGCCTCCTGCGCGATCTGGTGCAGGTTGGGCTCGGTGGGGATGCCGGTGCCGACGTCCAGGTACTGGCGGACGCCGGCGGCGCTGAGCCAGCGGGTGGCGCGGTGCATGAAGGCCCGGTTGACCCGGGCCATGTCACGGCCCCGGGCGTCGACGGTGAGGAGCTGGCGGGCCATCTCCTCGTCGACGGGGTAGTTGTCCTTGCCGCCCAGGAACCAGTCGTACATGCGCGCCGGATGCGGCTTGCTGGTGTCGATCCTCACGGATGCGGCGGGGTCCTGGGTCATCGGCTCTCTCCTCGGCGGGTCCAACGGTGGTGCTCACTGCAAGAGTTACGCGACGTGCGGGGTGTGGCGGAAGGGGTCAGGTGAGCAGAAAGTCAGCCTGACCTGATTTGGCCCCCTGGATGAAGGCGGCGATCTCCCCGTGGGTGTAGATGAGGGCGGGTCCTTCAGGGTCTGCGGACTGTCGCACGGCGACTCTGCCGTCGGCCAGCTTCATGGCCTCCACGCAGTTGCCCCCGTTCCCGCCGCTCCACGGCTTGTGCCAGCCTTCGGCACCGAGCTCAGCGGCGGGCATACCGTTGTATATGCGATCCATTCACAGCTCCTTGCGGAGGTTCCGCAGAACCTCCTTCGTGCGTTGTGCAGTCGCGGCCTGAGCCGCCATGCGGTCCATGACCTCGAGGTGGGAGGCCACCTCGGGGCGCGCGTCGAGATAGACGGCGCCGGTCAGGTACTCGCTGTAGACCATGTCCGGGAGTTCGGGCATGGCGAAGCGGAAGAGGACGAACGGCCCGTAGGTACCCGGATGGTGGCCTGAGCCGAACTCCGCGATCTGCAGGGTGACGTTCGGCAGCTCGGACGCTTCGAGCAGCCGGTCGAGCTGGGCGCGCATCACTTCGGGCCCGTCACCGACCGGCCGGCGGAAGACCGTCTCGTCCATGATCACCCAGAACTTGGGCGCGTCCTCCCTGGTGAGCAGGGACTGGCGCTCCATGCGGAGGGCTACATGACGGTCGATCTCCTCGGCATCGCTGCCGCCGACCGCCCCGCTGCGCAGAATGGCACGGGCGTAGTCCTCGGTCTGCAGCAGACCGGGGACGAACTGGGGCTCGTAGGCCCGGATGAGGCTCGCGGCCCCCTCCAGGCTGACGTACATGGAGAACCAGCCGGGCAGCACGTCGTGGAACCGCTGCCACCAGCCGGGGAGGTTGGCCTCCTCCGCGAGGGCGACGAAGCCCTCCGCCTCGGAGTCCGTGATGCCGTACGCCTTGAGCAGGAGCTGGACGTACGGGATCTTCAGCGCGACCTCGGCCGTCTCCATGCGCCGGATCGTGGCCGGAGCCACCCGGAGGATCTTGGCGGCCTCTTCCCTCTTCAGGCCGGCACGCTCCCGCAGATCCTGCAGACGCTTGCCGAGTACGACCTGTCCCACCGTGGGGGCGGACCGCGGCTCGCTCACTCTCAAGACCTCCCCGACGCGCTGTTTCGACGAGTGTGCCACGAAGCCCCGCCAGAGAGAACACGGCACTCTGCAATTTTCAGAGTGCCACTTGCCAAGTGTCCGAGTCAGGAGCACAGTATTCCGGTGAACCAGTACGCACTGCCGCCGTGCGCTCCACGGAGGACATGCGTACGGCATCCTGCCCACAGTTGTGAGGATCCGGTCGTGGCTTCTGGTAACGCGTATTCCTCAGGTCTCATGAGCCCTCGCGTCATGCCCCAGCGACCGCACCCCCACTCCGACGTCCGCAGGTTCGCCTTCGAGCTGCCCGCCCGCGCCGAGTCCGTGGCCCGCGCCCGCCGCCTCGCCGAGGAGCGCCTCGTCCTGTGGGGCTGCGACCCGGAGATCCGCGACACCGTCGCCCTCGTCGTCTCCGAGCTGGTCACCAACGCCGTCGTCCACACCGCGAGCGCCCGGGTCGTGTGCGAGCTGCGCGAGGGCGAGGAGCGGCTGCGGATAGCCGTGCGCGACGAGGGCGGTCCCGCCGGACCCTGCATACGCGAGTGCGGCGAGGACGAGCGGGGCCGCGGCCTCATCCTCGTCGACGCGCTCTGCGCGGCCTGGGGCGCCGACCGCACCGGACACGGCACCGCGCAGGTCGTCTGGGCGGAGCTCGCGCACGGCATGGCCGAGCCGTGCTGAGGACCATGGCGACGCTGCTCGTCCCGCGCGCCCGCAAGAGCCCCGAGAACGCCCCCTCCCGCTCCCGCGCCCACGTCGGCGTGACCCGCCTCGCCGTCCCGCCGGACCTCCCGGCCACCCTCGGCTCCGACGCGATCGGCGTCCCCGCCCGCTACGGCTTCCGCATCCTGTCCCGGCTCCCCGCCAAGGGCTGCGTGTACGCGGACGCCGACTGGTGGTGGTGGCTGGTCCCGGCCGGCTCCGACCAGGACCTGACCTGGCCGCTGCCCTCCTGCTACGCCCCCGGCGCCGTGGTCCCCGACCGCCGCCCCCGGCTGATCCACCACCCGGACGGCGACTCCCCGTACACCCCGCCGATCCCGCTCTACCTGCTGATCTGCCAGCTGACCGGGATCGCCCCGGCCTGGAGCGTCCCTCCGCAGGTGCGCAGCACCCTGTGAGCGCTGGGCGACCGCGCCGGGGCACGCCCTAGGCTCGGGGCCATGTTCTCCCCCGAGGGCCCCACCCTCCGCGAGCTGACCGTGCAGGCGCTCTCCTCCGTCGAGCACGGCTACGACCTGCTGGCCGGCCGCTTCGACGCTACCCCGTTCCGCACCTCCGACCGGCTGCTGGGCGCGGTCGCCGAGACCCTGGAGCCGCTCGGCCCCTTCGGCCCCGGCCTGGACGTCTGCTGCGGCACCGGCGCCGGCCTCTCCGTGCTGCGCTCGGTGTGCGCGGGCCCGGTCACCGGCGTGGACTTCAGCGCCGGGATGCTCGCCGAGGCCCGCGCCGCGCACCCGGAGGCGGCCCTGGTCCGGGCCGACGCCCGCGCGCTGCCCTTCACCGCCGCCTTCGACCTCGCGGTCAGCTTCGGCGCCTTCGGCCACTTCCTCCCCGCCGAGCAGGAGACCCTGTTCCGGGAGGTCCACCGTTCCCTGCGGCCCGGCGGCACCTTCGCCTTCCCGCTGCCCGCACCGCCGCCGGTCGGCTCGGCCCCCTACTGGACGCTGTGGGGCTTCGACGCGGCGATGCGGCTGCGCAACGCGGTGTGGCGGCCCCCGTTCGTCATGTACTACCGCACCTTCCGCCTGACGGACGTCCGCCACCGCCTGGCCACCGCGGGCTTCCGCACGGACCTCCTCCCGATCCCGTCCCTCGGCTTCCGCGAGGACGGCGCCCCGCGCTGCCGGCTGGTGATGGCGCGCAAGGGCTGAGCCGCGCGCCTCAGCGGGTGGGGCAGGACCCGGGGCGCTCCTCGTGCGGCGCGATCCGCAGCCGGTCGAGCGGGGCCTTGAGCGCCGCGCCCGCCTTGGTGTCCCACAGCACGACCGTGCCGCCCGCGTCCCCGATCCTGAGGTACGGGCTGCTCACCGAGAGCACGCCGCCGTCCACCGGGACGGCGTCGGCCCGGCCGACGGGCAGGACGCAGACCCACTCGGGTTCGATCCCGTAGTAGCCGGCCGGCGTCCGCCCCTTCGCCGCGGCCGCCACGGCGTCGGCCCCGGCCTGGCCCGCGCGCAGCAGCCCCGCCTCGAGCACGCCCAGCGTCAGCAGCGCCACGCTCACCACCAAGAGCACCACGTTGCCGAACCAGCGGTCCTTCACGTACAGGTGGAAGTGCTTCATGTACCCGAGGAGGCTCGGCACGAAGAGCCACAGGCTCATGCAGGCCGCGAGCTTGAGCATGGCGAGGAGCTGGTGGGCCCGGGGGACGTCGACGTCCTCCAGGTCGAGGCCGAAGGCGTCCAGGTACATGGTGTGGATCCCGAGCCCCAGCCCGGGGACGAAGCCGAAGAACAGCGGCACCAGCAGCGGGATGAGCCACGGCGCCGTGCGCTGCCAGCTCCACTGCCGGACGAGGAGCCGGACGCCGTTGACGACCACCGCGGCGATCAGGCACACCAGCAGGACGGACGAGCCGAAGCCGACGTCCGGCGCGCTGAGCGCCGCCCGGGCCCCCAGGCCCGCCGCGGCCACGGTGAGCAGGCAGCCCGCCACCAGCGATCCGGCCCGTGTCGCGCCCGGGGCCATGGCCCGCCAGCTCGCACCCGCGCCCGCGGCCACGACGCAGAGCACGCCGAGCACCCACCACCAGGAGCCGGCCCCGTGCGACCGGCCGTCCACGAGCCGCGCCCCGGCCCAGAGGCCGACGCAGAGCAGCGCCGCCGTCCTGGTCATCCGGGAGGCGCCCTCCTTGCGGCCGACACGCCCCGGGGCCGGGCGCGTGGTGGTGCCCGACGGCCTGCGTGCCGCCACCCGCCCGCCGCGCGGCGCGGTGCCGGGCAGCGGCCGGGCGGCGAGGTACTGCGCCTCCCCCGGCGTCCGGGCGAGGATCAGCCGGCCCGTGTCCCGGCTCCCGGTGTGCTCCGCGCGCCAGACATCCGTACGCTCCCGCCAGTACCGGCGCCTCGGGACCGCCGCGCCGCGCGGCGGGGCGGCGGGGCGCTCGTAGGCGAACCAGTGCGGCAGATCCGCCGGATCCCGCGCGACGAGCTCGACCGCCTGGACCTGGAGGTCGAGGAGCAGCTCGTCACCGAGGAGCTCGACGCGCTCGCGCGCGCCCCGGGTCGCGTTGCGCCGGCTGCCGGGGAACCTCGCCTCCACGACGTACCAGACCAGCCGGTCCGCGACCGAGGACAGCCGGCCCCGGCGTTCGAACACCGGCCAGCCCCGCTCCTCGAAGGCCCGCTCCAGCAGCTCGCAGTCCGCGGCCGTGCCCCTCAGCTCGACCAGCGCCACCGCTCTCTGGTCGAACCGCTGCCCCCCACGCATGACACCCTCCCCGGGAAACGCAAAAGACCCCAGCTTAGCTGGGGTCCTTCGTCTGGTGTCCGAGGGGGGACTTGAACCCCCACGCCCGATAAAGGGCACTAGCACCTCAAGCTAGCGCGTCTGCCATTCCGCCACCCGGACGGGTGTTTCGCCACCCCGGTGTTCCCCGCGGCGACATGGACAACTCTACCAGGGGTTCGGGGTGGCTTTCACCAGTGTTTTCCGTGGTCAGTGGGGTGCGGACGCCTTGTTGTCCTTGATCCAGTCCTGGTTGTCCTGCCAGCCGTACAGCGTGTGTCCGTCCAGGTACGCGTAGTACAGGCCGCAGCGAGCGGTGGCCTTCGGCTTCACGTCCTTCGGGAGCCAGTCGGGGGTCAGGGCCGGGTCGGGGCGGGACGCGTCGGCGGCGAGGGGGGTGCAGCCGGCGGGGAGCTCGGCCGTCGGGAGGGCGGCCTTCAGGGCGCGGTCGCCGCCGGTGGTCTTCATGGCGTACTCGACGGCGCCGGCCTGGTCCGGGAGCCAGCGCGGGACCGAGGGGCGGTCGGACTTGGCGGCGGCACCGGTCGCGTAGGAGGAGTACTCGTCGTGGCGGCCGTCCCACCAGTCGGCGGCGGCGGGAGCGGCGACGGCTCCGGCGAAGACGAGGGCGCCGAGGGCGGCGGTGGAGGCGAGGGCGATCGCGGTGCGGTTCATGTGTTCCATCGTGGGCGCCGTCCGGGCCCGTTCTCGTACGTCCGGAGGACCGTTCCGGGTACGACTCGGGGCGCACGGGGCGTCGCCGCACCCTAGGGGACGGCGGCGCCTACCCTGCGCCGGGTGGATCCTCATGCGCCGTCCGTCCCGTACCGCAGGCCCCGGATGCTGTCCCCGCTGCGCGAGCACCTGCGGGACACCTTCTGGTTCGCGCCCGTCGCCTCGATGGTGCTGATCACGCTGCTGTGGTGGGGCTGCTCCGCCCTGGACACCGCGATCGTGGAGGCGCTCCAGGACGCCGGGGAGTACGAGGCGGTCGGCGACCTGGTGGGGATCGCCGACGACGCGAAGACGATCGTGACGACGATCAGCTCGGCGATGATGACGTTCATCGGTGTGGTCTTCTCGATCTCGCTGGTCGCCGTGCAGATGGCGAGCGGGCAGTTCAGCCCCCGGATCGTGCGGATCTTCATCCGCAGCCGGATCACCAAGGCCACCTTCTCCGTCTTCCTCGCCACCTTCCTGCTGTCGCTGCTGGTGCTGACCTCGTACGAGAGCGAGACCGACCCGCGGCTGGTGCAGACGGTGCCGCTGGTGCAGTCGATCCTCACGCTGGTGATGGTCGCGCTGAGCCTGCTGCTCTTCGTGGCGTACGTGAACTCCACGCTGCGCCTGATGCGGGTGGGCCACGTGGTGGACCGGATCACCTGGGAGGCGTTCCGGGTGCTGGAGAAGACCCCGGAGCACGCGGCGGGGGCCGGGGGGCTCGGCCCGGCCACCGACGAGCTGGTGCACCGGGGCAAGGCCGGGGTGCTGCGCGACGTGAACGTGGCCCTGCTCGTCGCGGCGGCCCGGCGGCACGGGGTGGTGCTGCGGCTGCTGCCGAGGATCGGCGACTTCGTGGTGCCGGGCACGCCGATCCTGGCCGTGCACGGCGGCACGGTGCCGCGCCGGGTGGCGGGCGCGGTGTCGGTGGGCATCGAGCGGACCTTCCACCAGGACCTGGGCTTCGGGCTGCGGCAGCTCTCCGACATCGCGCTGCGGGCCCTCTCCCCCGCCGTGAACGACCCGACGACGGCGGTGCAGTGCCTGGACCGGATCACGCAGTTCCTGGCCGCCCTCGCGCACCGGCCGCTGGGCGCGGTGGAGTACCGGGACCGGCGGCGCGGCGGCGGGACGGTGCGGTTCGTGCAGGACGGGCCGGACTGGACGGACCTGGTGGACCTGGGTTTCGCCGAGATCCGCGGCTGCGCGGCGGACAGCCCGCAGGTCTCCCGGCGGATGCTCGCCGGGCTCGACGACCTGCTGGCGCGGGTCCCGCCGGAGCGGGCGGCTCCGCTGCTGCGGCACCGCACGCTCCTGGTCCGGCTGGTGGAGCGCACGGTGCCGGAGGCGGCCGACCGGTCCTTCGCGCTGGAGCCGGACCGTCAGGGCATCGGCTGAGCGGTGCGGTGACCGCGGGGGCCCGACGCCCCCCGGCGCCTGCTCCCGGACTCACCTTCCGCCACCACCCCCGGTCCCGGTCCACTCCCGGCCCGGAGTCCGTCAGGTCGGCGGGGCGGCCCGGACCTCGGCGAGCCGGGCGGAGACCACCACGTTGCCGGTGTAGCCGGTGTCCCGCGCGTAGCGTCCGCCGCAGGTGATCAGGCGGAGTTCGGGGCGGCCGGTGGAGCCGTAGACCCGTGCGGCGGGGAAGCCGTCCTTGGGGACGAGCTCGACGCCGTACACGGTGAAGACGGCGGTGCGCCCGTCGGCGCGGACGATCTCGACGCGCCGGTCCCGCGTGAGCGCGCCGAGGTCGTGGAAGACCCCGCGGCCCTCCGGAGTGTCGACGTGTCCGACCAGGACGGCGGTGCCCCGCTCGCCGGGGGTGACGGCGCCGGTGAACCAGCCGGCGAGGGCGGGCCGGTCCGGCGGCGGGGCGTCGATCCAGCCCTCTGTGTCCAGGCCCACGGCCGCGAGCGGCGCGTCGACGCGGACGGACGGCACCCGCACCCGTACGGGCCGGGCGGCGGGCAGCGGTCCCGGGGCCGCCGCCGGGACCGCGGGGACGGCCGCCGCGGCGGTGCCGGGCGCGGCGGCGGCCGGGGGCAGCGGGGGTCCCTCGGCGCGCAGCGCGTCGGTGCCGCCGCGCAGCAGGTGCACGCCGACGAGGAGGACGACGGCGACGACGCCCCAGGCGCCGGGCCGTCCCGGTCCGTTCGAGCCGTGCACCGTGCCGCCTCGCCCTCTCCTGGTGTCCGCTGGTGTCCGTGCCCGCCATGGGCTGGCGCCCCCTCGCCCCGGACCTCGTCACTCCGGGGCGAAGGGGCCGTTTCGGTTGCCCCGGGGGCCGGTTCAGGTCCCGGAGCCGCCGCGCCGGGCCAGCACCACGGCGGCGGCGAGCGCGCCGACGATGAGGACGCCGCCGGTGACCGCCTCGGCGACGCCGATGCCGCCGGAGTCCTCGGCGGCCGCGGCGGTGCCGAAGCCCGCCTTGACGCCCTTGTGGGCGCCGGTCGTGCCGCCGTCGTGGCCGCCCTCGTGGGCCCCGCCGCCGGAGACGGTGAGCGGGGCGGTGCCGCGTTCGCCCTTGCAGTCGAAGGCGATCTCGTACCGGGCGCCCGCCTTGGCGTCGACGTCGACGGTGGCGGTGCCCTCGCGGCCCTCGGTGAGGGTGACCGTGTCGAAGATCCCGGACTCGACGGTCACGGTGGGCACCTGGCAGCCGTCGGCCTTGAGGGTGACGGTGCCGCCGGGGGCGACGGTCTCGGGCGTGACGGAGAAGCCGAAGGAGGTGATGCCGTGCCCCGTGCCGTCCGTGCCGTCCTTGGGGCCGCCGCCGTCCTCCGCCAAGGCCGCGGGCGCGCCGAGAACGAGGACGGCCGTGGCGAGCGGGCCGGCGAGCAGGGCTGCGGCGGCGGCGCGTATCGCACGCATGGCGGTCCTCCAGATCACGCGAGGGGCGGTCGCGGAGGTCTCCGCGGACGGGCCGTCGAAAGACCCTCGCCGCGATCGAAGCTAGGCGCGCGCCCGGTGTCCCGCCACCGGGCTCCGCCGAACGGGGCACCGGGGCGCGCGCCCGCGCCTCAGGGGATCCGGACGACCTGTCCGGCGTAGGAGAGGTTGCCGCCGAAGCCGAAGAGCAGGACGGGGGCGCCGGAGGAGAGTTCGCCGCGTTCGACGAGCTTGGACAGGGCGAGCGGCACGGAGGCGGCGGAGGTGTTGCCGGAGTCGACGACGTCGCGGGCGACGATCGCGTTGACGGCGCCGATCTTCGCGGCGAGCGGCTCGACGATCCGCAGGTTGGCCTGGTGGAGGACCACCCCGGCCAGCTCCTCGGGGGCGACGCCCGAGCGTTCGCACGCCTTGCGGGCGAGGGCGGGGAGCTGCTGGGTGGCCCAGCGGTAGACGGACTGGCCCTCCTGGGCGAAGCGCGGCGGGGTGCCCTCGATGCGGACGGCGTGGCCCATCTCGGGGACCGAGCCCCACAGCACGGGGCCGATGGCGCCGGTGTCGGTCTCGGTGGCCTCGACGATCGCGGCGCCGGCCCCGTCGCCGACGAGGACGCAGGTGGTGCGGTCGGTCCAGTCGGTGACGTCGGTCATCTTGTCGGCGCCGATGACCAGGGCGCGGCGGGCGGCGCCGGCGCGGACGGCGTGGTCGGCGGTGGCGAGCGCGTGGGTGAAGCCGGCGCAGACCACGTTGAGGTCCATGGTGGCGGGCGAGGCCATGCCGAGCCGGGCGGCCACGCGGGCGGCGGTGTTCGGCGAGCGGTCGATGGCGGTGGAGGTGGCGACCAGGACCAGGTCGATGTCGGCGGCGGTCAGGCCGGCGGAGGCGAGCGCCTTGCCTCCGGCGTGCGCGGCGAGTTCGTCGACCGGTTCCTCGGGTCCGGCGATGTGCCGGGTGCGGATGCCGACCCGGCTGGTGATCCAGTCGTCGCTCGTCTCGACGAGAGCGGCCAGGTCGTCGTTGGTGAGCACCTTGGCGGGCTGGTAGTGCCCGAGCGCGGCGATTCGAGTGCCCGTCATGCCCGGGACCCCCTCGGTGGTTCGTTCGTCGGCAGGACCCCCCAGTCTCGTGAGCGACTGATGGGTAACAGGTCACGTAAACCACCAAGATTCACCCGAAGTGCCTGTACGACCGTGACAAGAGGAGAATGGGACGGTCGGGCCCCGGGGGGTCATCGCGCGGACGGAATCGAGTGCAGCCAATGGGACGGGTCACCGAGCGACGGCGGGTCGTGCGCATCCGGGGCGGGGCGGTGAACGAGCGCCCGGACACCCTGGTGGCGGAGGAGCCGCTGGAGATCCGGCTGAACGGGCGGCCGATCGCGATCACCATGCGCACGCCGGGCGACGACTTCGCGCTGGCGGCGGGCTTCCTGGTCAGCGAGGGGGTGCTGGCGGCGGCCGGGGACGTGCGGAACATCGTGTACTGCGCGGGGGCGAAGGACGACGGCTCGAACACGTACAACGTGGTGGACGTGCAGCTCGCGCCGGGTGTGCCGGTCCCGGACATCTCGCTGGAGCGGAACGTCTACACGACCTCGTCGTGCGGGCTGTGCGGCAAGGCGAGCCTGGACGCGGTGCGCACCACGGCCCGCTTCCCGATCGCGGACGCGCCGCCGGTGCGGCTGACACCCACGCTGCTGTCCGTCCTGCCGGAGCGGCTGCGGGCGGCGCAGCGGGTCTTCGACCGGACCGGGGGGCTGCACGCGGCGGCGCTGTTCTCGGAGGACGGCGAACTGCTGGACGTACGGGAGGACGTGGGCCGGCACAACGCGGTGGACAAGCTGGTGGGCCGGGCGCTGCGCGAGGGGCTGCTGCCGCTGTCGCGGGCGGTGCTGCTGGTGTCGGGGCGGGCCTCGTTCGAGCTGGCGCAGAAGGCGGTGATGGCGGGGGTGCCGGTGCTGGCGGCGGTCTCGGCGCCGTCGTCGCTCGCGGTGGACCTGGCGGCGGAGTCGGGGCTGACGCTGGTGGGCTTCCTGCGCGGGCCGGACATGAACGTGTACGCGGGCGAGCACCGGATCGCGCTGGAGCGGGTGCCGTAGGGGGCGCCGTCCGGCATTCCGCCGCGGGTCCGGCCCGCCGGGAGCGGCATCGGCGGGCCGGGGCCGGGCCGCGACTGGAGGGACACGCCCCTGGGCCGGTCCGACGGGTCCGGCCCGCCCGGCCCGGTCCGACGCGAATCGTCAGCCAGGCCCTAGTTCTTCGGCGGGTCGATCATCTGGAGGGCGAGGGTGGCCGGGGGCGGGACGACTCCGGGGCCGCCGGCCGCCGTCCAGGCGAGTATCTCGTCGAGGCAGTCCTGGTCGGCGCTCCAGCCGATCCAGGCGGCCCGGCCGCCGCGGCGGCGGCCCTCGGTGGAGGGCTGGACGACGAGGACGTCGGCCTGGGCGCAGGGGCCGAGGCAGTCGCTGGTGCGGACGAGGAGCCGGCCGCCGGAGGCCGCGGCGGCCTCGCGGAGCCGGGCGAGCTGGCCCGTGTGGTCCATGCCGGGGTTCTTGCGGGGGTCGCCGCAGCAGCAGCCTCGGCAGACGACGAGCGAGCAGGGGCGGGCCCCGTACCGTATCGGCACCCGGGTCATGCCGGGCCGTCCAGGGTGATGGCGGCGGCGGGGGCGACCGTGCCCAGGCGGGGGAAGTCGAGCCGGACGGAGGCGTGGTGCTCGTCGGCGGTGAGGGCGGTCATGGCGTCCTCGGCGAAGACGAGTTCGTAGCCGAGGTCGGCGGCGGCGCGGGCGGTGGACTCGACGCCGAGGTTGGTGGCGATGCCGCCGAAGACGAGGGTGGAGACGCCGTGTCCGCCGAGCACCTCGTGCAGGCCGGTGCCCTGGAAGCCGCCGATGGTGCGCTTGACGACGACGGTGTCGCCGTCGTGGACGAGGGCGGGGACGAGCTCGCTGCCGGGTGGCTGGAACTCGACGCCCGGGCGTTCGACCCGGAGGTGGACCACGGGTGCGCCGGCCGCGCGGAAGGCGTGGGCCAGGCGGTCGGCGGCGGCCAGGACGTCGGTGCCGGAGCGGGGGGCGAGGGGCAGCGCGACGATGCGTTCCATCAGGTCGACGAGGACGAGCGCGCTGCGGCCGGGATCGAGTGCGGGCATGGGAGCACCGTAGCGGCCCCGATGATCACCGCGGGACGGCCGGGGATGTGATCCCGCCAACGGGGGCGGTGTCCGCGGCGGCCCGGCCCCGGGCCCCGGCGGGCTCCTCCGGGTCGCGCGAGCGGCGCTTGGCGATGACGGCGCAGACCATGAGCTGCATCTGGTGGAAGAGCATCAGGGGCAGCACCGCCAGGGACGCCTGGGCGCCGAACAGGACGCTGGCCATGGGGAGTCCGGCGGCCAGGCTCTTCTTGGAGCCGGCGAACTGGATCGCGATCCGGTCCGCCCGGCCGAAGCCGAGGCGCTTCGCCCCGTACCAGCTCAGCGCCAGCATCGCGGCGAGCAGCACGGCCTCCACGGCGACCAGCGCGGCGAGCCGGGCGGGGGTGACGAGCTGCCAGACGCCCTGGGTCATGCCGGCGCTGAACGCCGTGTAGACGACGAGGAGGATCGAGCCCCGGTCGACGTAGCCGAGCACCTTCTTGTGCCGGGTGAGGAAGCCGCCGACCCAGCGGCGCAGCAGCTGCCCGGCGAGGAAGGGCACGAGGAGCTGGAGCACGATCTTGACCAGGGAGTCCGCCGAGAACCCGCCGGCGCCGTTGCCGAGGAGGGCGGCGGCGAGCAGCGGGGTGAGCACGATCCCGGCGAGCGAGGAGAAGGAGCCCGCGCAGATCGCGGCGGGCACGTTGCCGCGCGCGATCGAGGTGAAGGCGATCGAGGACTGGATGGTGGAGGGCACCAGGCAGAGGAAGAGCAGGCCGCCGTAGAGGGAGGGGGTGAGCACGGTCGGGACCAGGCCGCGCGCGGCGAGCCCGAGCAGCGGGAAGAGGACGAAGGTGCAGGCCAGGACGGTGACGTGGAGCCGCCAGTGCTTGAGCCCGTCGAGCGCCTCGCGGGTGGACAGGCGCGCGCCGTAGAGGAAGAAGAGCAGCGCGACGGCCCCCTTCGCGGTGCCGTCCGCCACCGTCGCGGCCGTCCCGGAGGCGGGCAGCAGGGCGGCCAGGCCGACGGTGCCGAGTAGCGCCAGTATGTACGGGTCGACCGGCAGCCAGGACGGCAGCAGGGGTCTGCGGGGGGTGCGGGCGGTGCGGGCCGGGCGGGAGCTCATCCCTCCATCCTGGGGGACGCCCCGCCGATCGGGAATCCCGTACAGCACACTGACTGTCATCACGAAACGTGATGACCGGCGCCGGTCGCGGTACGGTCGGGGCGTGACCGCCACCGTGTACGAGCCGGCCCAGCTGCGCACCTTCCTCGCGGTGGCGCAGACCCTCAGCTTCACGCAGGCGGCGCGGCGGCTCGGGGTGCGCCAGTCGACCGTGAGCCAGCATGTGCGGCGGCTGGAGGAGGCGACCGGGCGGCCCCTGTTCCTGCGGGACACCCACGGCGTGGAGCTGACCGAGGACGGCGAGGCGATGCTCGGCTTCGCGCGGGCGATCCTGGAGGCGCACGAGCGGGCGGCGGCCTTCTTCACCGGGACGCGGCTGCGCGGGCGGCTGCGCTTCGGGGCCTCGGAGGACTTCGTGACGACCCGGTTGCCGGAGATCCTGGAGGGCTTCCGGCGCGAGCACCCGGAGGTCGATCTGGAGCTGACGGTGGAGCTGTCGGGGACGCTCCAGGCGCGGCTGGCGGCCGGGCGGCTGGATCTGATCCTGGCCAAGCGGCGCGGCGACGAGACCGGCGGGGAGCTGGTCTGGCAGGACGTGCTGGTGTGGATCGGCTCGCCTCGGCTGCGGCTGGATCCGGAGCGCCCGGTGCCGCTGATCGTCTTCCCGCCGCCGGGGATCACCCGGGCCCGCGCCCTGGAGGCGCTGCGGGAGCAGGGGCGGCCGTGGCGGATCGCGTGCACCAGCAGCAGCCTGAGCGCGAACGTGGCGGCGGCCCGCGCCGGGCTCGGGGTGATGGCCCACACCCGGGGCCTGGTCCCGCCGGGGCTGACGGAGGTCCCGGCCCGCGCGGGCCTGCCGGAGCTGGGCGCGGTGGACTTCGTGCTGCTGAAGGGGGCCCGGGGCGGTACGGCGCAGGACGCGGCGGACGCGCTGGCGGCGGCGATCCTGGCGGGCGGCGACCGGCTCCACCGGCCCCGCTGAGGCGCGGGACGGGGGTGCGCGCGGGGCCGGGCGGGATGCCGGGCGGGGGTGCGCGGGGCGCCTTGCGAGCGGGGTCGCCGTCGCCCGTCAGAACGGCCGAGACCCCTCTTGCGCGTCCGGTCCCCGGGATGGTCGGTGCGCGCTCCGTACAGATTCCGTGGAGATTCCGGCCGCCCCGGCTTACCGCCGGTCACACAACGGGGCCCCGGCTCCCTCCACTTGCCCGGTTTTCCGGGCCTGACCTGTGGATACGGTCAAGGTCGCGGCTTGGTGAAGGCCCTCCCGCCCGTACGCCCCTTGGGGTACCGTCACCGGCGCCGTACGGATCGCTACACCGAGCGGGCGAGGAGCAGGTCAGTGCGCGAGTTCACCGTGCCGCCCGTCGAAGCGGCGCCTCAGGTCGGCGGTCTGGCGGACGCCGTGTTCGATCACGCCGAGCGGGAGCCGGACCGGGTCGCCCTCGGCCGCAAGGACGCGGAGGGGACGTGGCGGGATGTGACCGCCGCCGGCTTCCGGGACGAGGTGCTGGCCCTGGCGAAGGGGCTGATCGCGCACGGGGTGCGGTTCGGCGACCGGGTCGCGATCATGTCGCGGACCCGGTACGAGTGGACGCTCTTCGACTTCGCGCTGTGGACGCTGGGCGCGCAGCCGGTCCCGGTGTATCCGACCTCCTCCGCCGAGCAGGTCCTGTGGATGCTGCACGACGCCGAGGTGACGGCCTGCGTGGTGGAGCACGAGGACCACGCGATGACCGTCGGCTCGGTGATCGACCGGCTGCCCCGACTGCGGCGCCTGTGGCAGCTCGACGCGGGCCGGGGCGCGGTGGCGGAGCTGGTCGAGGCGGGCGCCGACATCGACGAGGACGTGGTGCACCGGCACCGGCGGGCGGTGACGCCGGACTCGGTGGCGACCGTCATCTACACCTCGGGGACGACCGGCCGCCCCAAGGGCTGTGTGATCACCCACGCCAACTTCATGTTCGAGGCGGACATGCTGACCGGGCGCTGGGAGCCGGTCTTCCGCTCCCGCCCGGGGGACGCCGCCTCGACGCTGCTCTTCCTGCCGCTGGCGCACGTCTTCGGGCGGATGGTGGAGGTGGCGGCGGTGCGGGGCGGGGTGAAGCTGGGCCACCAGCCGGTGATGGGCGCGGCGGAGCTGCTGCCGGACCTGGCCGCGTTCCGGCCGAGCTTCGTGCTGGCGGTGCCGTACGTGTTCGAGAAGGTCTTCCGGGCCGCCCGGCGGCGAGCCGAGACGGAGGGGAGGCGGGGCCCGTTCGACAAGGCGGTGGATGTCGCGGTCCGCTACGCGGAGGCGCTGGAGCACCGGGCCTTCGGCATCGGTCCGGGCCCTTCGGCGGCGCTGCGGGTGCAGCACCAGTTCTTCGAGAAGACCGTGTACGGGAAGGTCCGCGAGGCCCTCGGCGGGCGGATGCGGCACGCGATGTCGGGCGGCTCGGCCATGGACCGGCGGCTGGGGCTGTTCTTCGAGGGCGCGGGTGTCACGGTCTTCGAGGGGTACGGCCTGACGGAGTCGTCGGCGGCGGCGACGGCGAACCCCCCGGAGCGCACCAAGTACGGCACGGTGGGGCAGCCGGTGCCGGGGACGACGGTGCACATCGCGGAGGACGGCGAGGTCTGGCTGCACGGCGGGCAGGTCTTCTCCGGCTATCTCAACGACCCGCGCGCGACGGCCGCGGTCCTCAACGACGGCTGGCTGGCCACCGGCGACCTCGGCGTCCTGGACGAGGACGGCTATCTGACGATCACCGGGCGGAAGAAGGAGATCCTGGTGACCTCGGGCGGCAAGAGCGTCTCCCCCTGCGGCCTGGAGGAGCGGGTGCGCAACCATCCGCTGGTGGCCCAGTGCATCGTCGTCGGCAACGACCGCCCGTACATCGCGGCCCTGGTGACCCTGGACCAGGAGGCGGTGGACCACTGGCTCGCGATGCGGAACCGGGCGCCGCTGCCGGCGGCCGAGCTGGTGCACGACCCGGTCCTGGAGGCGGAGATCCGGCGCGCGGTGGTGACGGCGAACACGGCGGTCTCGCAGGCGGAGTCGATCCGCACCTTCCGCATCCTGGCCCATCCGTTCAGCGAGGAGCACGGGCTGCTCACCCCTTCGCTGAAGCTGAAGCGCAAGGCGATCGAGAAGGCGTACGCGGTGGAGGTCGAGGCGCTCTACGGCTGAGCAGCGGCACGTAATTGACGATGTATCAGTTATTGACGGTTCATCAGGTCGCTCACAGAATGCGGTCACCCGACGGAGGGATGACCGACCGTGCCCAGAAGGATCCGCACCCTCGCCACCGCGGTGGCGGCCCTGCTCCTGGCCACCGCCTGCAACTCCGCCTCCACCGGCGGCGATCCGGCGAAGCCCGGGGACACCAAGGGGACCGTACGCGGAGTGACCGCCGACTCGATCAAGGTCGGCGGGATCGTCTCCATGACCAGCGCCAGCGGCTACTCCAAGAAGGACACCGACCTCGGCGCCCGCGCCCGCTACGCCCGCGCCAACGCCGAGGGCGGGGTCAACGGGCGCCGGATCGACTACCTGGGCGCCGAGGACGACGGCCAGGACCCGGCCCGCAACCTCGCCGCCGCCCGCAAGCTGGTCCAGTCGGAGAAGGTGTTCGCGGTCGCGCCGATGAGCTCGGTGACCTTCGCCGGGGCCGGCTTCCTCGACGACCAGGCCGTCCCCACCGTCGGCTGGGGCACCCTGCCCTCCTTCTGCGGCCCGAAGCACATCTACGGCTTCAACGGCTGCCTCGTCCCCACCCCCGGCGGCACCCTCAACCAGACCTGGCCCGAGGGCCTCGCCCAGGTCCTCGGCGGCGCCAAGGGCCGCTCGGTCGCCCTGATCGGCGGGGACAGCGACGCCGGACGCTTCGGCATCCGCACCTTCACCCAGGGCTTCACGGCGGCCGGCTTCACCCTCGCGTACGCCAAGGCGTCCGTGCCCGCCACCTCGCTGCCGAGCGACTGGTCCGCGTACACCAAGGAGATCCTGCGCTCCGGACCCGGCGGGCGGGCGCCCGACGCGGTGGTGTCGGTGATGCAGACCCCGTACAACATCGGCCTGTTCACCGCGCTCAAGCGGGCCGGCTACAAGGGCCTGCTCACCGATCCGACCGACTACGACCCGGGGCTGCTCGCCAAGGACGCCACCCGACAGGCCCTGGACGGGGTCCTCGTGCTGCTGCAGTTCCAGCCCTTCGAGTCCGACAGCCCCGCGATGAGCCGCTTCAAGGCGGACATCCGGCAGGCGGCGGGCGGCAAGGACGTACCGCTCAACATGCACATGCTCACCGGCTACATGAGCGCCGACCTCTTCCTCGCCATCGCCGCCAAGGCGGGCGAGGACCTCAGCGTCGAGACCTTCCAGAAGGCCGCGGCCGGCTTCTCCGACACCGGCACTCTCGTCGGCGACCGCGCCGAGCCCAAGGGACAGAAGGAGAGCTTCGGCTGCGGCGCGCTCGTGCGCCTCACCAACGGGCGCTACGAGGTGGCCGTGCCCTTCCGCTGCTACCCGCCGATCCCCTTCGGCTAGGGGCGCCGTCACGTGGGCGACCTCCTGGGCTTCGTGCTGAGCGGGCTGGTCTCCGGGGCGCTGTACGCGCTGCTCGCGACCGGCCTCGTGCTCTCCTCCGCCGCCTCCGGCCTCTTCAACTTCGCGCACGGCGCCACCGCCTACCTGTGCGCGCTCGCCTTCTACGAGCTCCACTCCGGCTTCGGCTGGCCCGCCGTGCCCACCGCCCTGCTGCTCGTCCTCGGTGCCGCGCCCGCGCTCGGCTGGGCGCTCGACCGGCTGATGTTCCGCAAGCTGGCCACCGTCGGCGAGACCGCGCAGATCACGGCGACCATCGGCCTGCTGGTCGCGCTCCCGGCCGCCGGGCTGTGTGCGGTGGAGCTGCTGGAGCGGGCCGGGGCACCGGTCCTGCCCGCCGAGAACCAGTTCGGGCTGCCCGGCGTCGGGCCCAGCCCGGCCGTCTCCTGGCAGCCCTTCGCGGGCCTCGGCGTCGACGGGGTCGGCGTCGACTCCGACCAGCTGATCACCTGGCTGGTGACGGCGGCGGTCGCGGCCGGACTGTGGGTGCTGCTGCGCCGCACCCGGCTCGGGCTGCGGCTGCGCGCCGCCGTCGACAACCGCTCACTCGCCGAGCTGCGGGGCGTGGACGCCGACCGGCTCTCCTCCGTCGCCTGGATGCTCTCCTCCGGCCTCGCCGGGCTCGCCGGGGTGCTCGCCACCCCGCTGCTCGGGCTCTCCGCGCACGACTACACCCTCTTCCTCTTCGTCTCGGCGACCGCGGCGGTCCTCGGCCGCTTCGCCTCCGTGCCGCTCGCCTTCGCGGGCGGGCTCGCGCTGGGCGTGGTGCAGAACCTGGTGGCCGGGTACGCGAGCTTCGCCGAGGGCCTCACCGGCTTCCGCACCGCGGTGCCGTTCCTGATCCTGTTCGCCGGACTGGTGCTGCTGGCCCGGCGGGAGCGGGCCGCCGGCACCGCCGCCGCCGACCCGTTGCCCGACGACCGGCTCGCGGGCCTGGGCCCGCTGCGCCGCTGGGGGCCCTGGGCGGCGGCCGGGGCGCTGCTCTGCACGGCCTTCTACACCGTCACCACCCCGTTCTGGAGCGGGATCCTCACCCAGGGCCTGGCCGTCGGCCTGGTCTTCCTCTCCTTCACCGTCGTCACCGGGCTCGGCGCGATGGTGTCGCTGGCCCAGGCCACGTTCGTCACCGGGGCGGCGCTCGTCGCCGGGCTGCTGATGAGCCGCGGCTGGCCGTTCGCCGCCGCCGCGCTCGCGGGCACGGCGGTCGCCGCCCTGCTCGGCGCCGTGGTGGCGCTGCCCGCGCTGCGCCTCGGCGGGCGGTCGCTGGCCCTGGCCACGCTCGCCCTCGCCTTCCTCGCCGACCAGGTCCTCTTCCAGTTCGGGTGGCTGCGCAACGGCGACACCGGCTGGGAGATCCCGCGCCCGGTCCTCGGGCCGCTCGACCTGACCGACGACCGGGCGATGGGCGTGACCCTGGTGGTGCTGAGCGCCCTCGGCGTCGCCGGGCTCACCCGGC
Organism: Streptomyces sp. NPDC048659; assembly: GCF_040650575.1. NCBI lineage: Bacteria > Bacillati > Actinomycetota > Actinomycetes > Kitasatosporales > Streptomycetaceae > Streptomyces > Streptomyces sp. NPDC048659. Next base: position 113,216 of record NZ_JBEZHM010000016.1, read on the forward strand.
TGCGGAACTCGCGCCGGGGCCGGGCCATGCTCGCGGTCCGCTCCGCCCCGGCCGCCGCCGCGGCCTCGGGGGTGTCGGTGGTGCGCACCAAGCTGCTGGTGTTCACGGTCTCGGCGGCCCTCGCCGGCTTCGGCGGGGTGCTCTACGCCTCGTACAACACCCGCGTCACCGCCACCGACTTCCCCGCCATGACGGGCCTGGTGTGGCTGGCGGTGGCGGTCGCCGCCGGGGTGCGGCGCCCGCAGTACGCGGTGCTCGCGGGCCTGGTGTACGCGGTGGCCCCACAGCTCCTCGCCGGGTACGTGACCGAGTCGGCCCACCTGCCCGTCGTGCTCTTCGGCCTCGCCGGGCTCGCCCTCGCCAACGACCCCGACGGCTACGCGGCGGCCCTCCCCGCCCGCTGGGCCGCCCGCCGGGCGAAGGCCGCCGCCGCGCGGACGGCCGACGCGACCGGCCCCGCCCCGGTCCCGCCGCCCCGGCCCGCCGCCCTGGAGCTCACCGCCGTACACGCCGGGTACGGCGGCGGCGCGGACGTGCTGCACGGGGTGGACCTGCTGGTGCGCCCCGGCGAGATCGTCGCCGTGCTCGGGGCCAACGGCGCCGGGAAGTCCACCCTGTGCCGGGTCGCCGGGGGCCTCCTCGCGGCCCGGGGCGGCGCCGTCCGGATCGACGGCGCCGAGGCGGGCGGGGACACCGCCGTCGCCCGCGCCCGGCGCGGGGTGCGGCTCGCGCCCGAGGGCCGGGGCATCTTCGCGGGCCTGTCCATCGAGGAGAACCTGGCCCTCCAGCTCCCCGAGGCGGCCGACCGCGAGGCCGTCTACACCCGCTTCCCCGGGCTCGCCGCCCGCCGCACCGTGCCCGCCGGCTCGCTCTCCGGCGGCGAGCAGCAACTGCTGGCCCTCGCCCCGCTGCTCCAGCGCCCGCCCGCCGTCCTCGTCGCCGACGAACCCTCCCTCGGGCTCGCGCCCCGGATCGTCGACGAGGTCTTCCAGCTCCTCGCCGAGCTCCGCTCCCGGGGCACCGCGCTGCTCCTCGTCGAGGAGAAGGCCGCCGAGGCGCTCGGCCTCGCGGACACCGTCGCCTACCTGGCCGAGGGCCGGATCGTCTGGTGCGGGCCGCGCGCCGAGGCCGACGCCGACCGGCTCGCCGACGCCTACCTCGGAATGGGGGCCCGCGCATGAGCGGGAACGCGCTGCTCGACGCCCGGGGGATCGGGGTCCGCTTCGGCGGGGTCCGCGCCCTCGACGACGTGGCCGTCGCCGTCCGCCCCGGCGAGATCTGCGGCCTCATCGGCCCCAACGGGGCGGGCAAGACCACCCTCTTCGACGTGCTGTCGGGCATCCGCCGCCCGGACCGCGGCCGGGTCCTCCTCGACGGCACGGACATCTCGCGCCGCTCCCCCGTGTGGCGGGCCCGGCACGGGGTGCGGCGCACCTTCCAGCGCCAGCAGCTCTTCGGGCAGCTGACGGTGGCGGACAACCTGGTGGTCGCCCAGGAGTGGCGCCGGGGCCCGCTGTCCGCCCGCCGCTCGCGCGCCGCCGAGGTGCTGCGCTCCTGCGGGCTCGACGCGCTGGCCGGGGCGTACGCGGGCACGCTGCCGGTCGGGCAGGCCCGGATGGCGGAGCTGGCGCGGGCGCTGGCCGACCCGCCTCGGCTGCTCCTGCTGGACGAGCCCGCCTCCGGGATGTCGGCCGAGGAGCGCGGCCGACTCGCCGCCGTGGTGCGGCACCTGGCCGAGGAGGAGGGGTGCGCGGTGCTGCTCGTGGAGCACCACGTCTCCTTCGTGATGGAGCTGTGCGCCCGGGTCGTCGTCCTCGACCTCGGGCGCGTCCTCGCCGAGGGCCCGGCCGAGCGGGTGCGGGCGGATCCCCGGGTGCGGGCCGCCTATCTGGGGACGGCCGGAGAGGGCCCCGGCACGGCGGAATGAGATCGGCGCGCCGATCGTTGAAGCTGACACCGGAAATGCGACGCCGGAGACGCGACACCGGACGTGCGACCCCGGCGGCGCGCCACCGGCAACGGACCACAACGTAAGGATCGACCGCTCGTGAGCACGGACAGCAAGGTCCCCTTCCTCACCCTCAACAACGGCGTGCGGATGCCGCAGCTCGGCTTCGGCGTCTGGCAGGTGCCGGACGCGGAGGCCGAGCAGGCCGTCGGCACGGCCCTGGAGGCGGGCTACCGCTCCATCGACACCGCCGCCATCTACGGCAACGAGGCCGGCACCGGCAAGGCCCTCGCCGCCTCGGGGCTCCCCCGCGAGGAGCTCTTCGTCACCACCAAGCTGTGGAACAGCGAGCAGGGCTACGACAACACCCTGCGCGCCTTCGACGACTCCCTGGCCAAGCTGGGCCTGGACCACGTCGACCTGTACCTGATCCACTGGCCGGTGCCGAACAAGAACGCGTACGTCGACACGTACCGCGCCTTCGAGAAGATCCTGGCCGACGGGCGCGCCCGCGCCATCGGCGTCTCCAACTTCCACGCCGAGCACCTGGAGCGCCTGATCGGCGAGACCTCGGTGGTCCCGGCGGTCAACCAGGTCGAGCTGCACCCGCAGCTCCAGCAGACCGCGCTGCGCGCCGTGCACGAGCGGCACGGCATCGCGACCGAGGCGTGGTCGCCGCTGGGCCAGGGCCGGGGGCTGCTCGACGTCCCGGCGATCGTGGCGATCGCCCGCAAGCACGCCCGTACGCCCGCCCAGGTGGTGCTGCGCTGGCACATCCAGGCGGGCAACGTGGTGATCCCGAAGTCGGTCACCCCGTCCCGCATCGCGGAGAACATCGACGTCTTCGGCTTCGAGCTGGACGCCGAGGACCTCGCGGGCCTCACCGCCCTCGACGAGGGCCGCCGACTGGGCCCGGACCCGGCCGAGTTCCACGTCGGAGCCTGACCGGATGCGGGTCGCGGAGGGGGTCTACCGGGTGCGGAACGTGGCCAGCGGGCTGCTCCTGGAGGTGTTCGAGGGCTCGACGCGCAGCGGGGCGCCGGTGCGGCAGGGCCTGGACCGGGGAGGTCCGGGCCAGCACTGGCACATCGCGCCGGTCCCGAACGGCGGCGGCCTGTACCACCTGGTGAACGTGGCCGGGGGCAAGCGCCTGGACGTGAAGGGCGCCTCGACCGAGAACGGCGCGGCGATCCAGCAGTGGAAGCCGAACAACTTCGGCGCCCAGGAGTGGACCATCGAGGAGGACCTCCAGTCGCCGGGCACGGTGGCGCTGGTCAGCTTCGTCAGCGGGCTGCTCCTGGAGGTGGCGGAGGGCTCGACGGAGGACGGCGCCGCCGTCCGGCAGTGGGAGGACACCGACTCCCCGGCGCAGTGGTGGCGCCTGGAGCCGGTGTCCTGAAGCGCTCCCCGGGCCCGCGCGGCCCGGGGGCGTTCAGCCGTCCTTGCGTCCGGTGTGGACGGTACGGGCGGAGAGCAGGAACAGGTCGGCCCGGCGGTGCAGCGAGAGCGGGTCGGCCGGGTCGAGGAGCCGGTCGAGGGCCGCGCGGTCGTCGTCGGCGAGGCTCCCGGCCAGGCCCTCGCGCTGGCGCTCGTAGTGCGCGACGATCTGGCCGCGCACGGCGTCCGGCAGCGGCGCGGGCACGTCGGACAGGAAGCTGCGGGTGCCGCTCGGGGTCAGGCCCGCGCCGGTGAGCAGGGCGTTCCAGTCGTCCATCTCGTCCTTGGCGTCGGGCAGCGAGGCCCGCATGGCGCCGAACCAGTCGGCCGCGGCGGCGTCGATCCGGGCCTCCAAGCCCGGCCGCCCGACACCGGCGTTCCACGGCAGGTGGCGGGCCGGCAGCCCGCCCTCGGCGAGGGCGATGAGCCCGCCGGGGTTCAGCACCTTGGCGAAGGCGGTGAGCGCGGCCTGCTGGTCGCCGATGTGGTGCAGGGAGTGGCTGGCCCAGATCAGGTCGGCGGTGCCGAGGCTGTCGAAGTCCGCCGGGAGTTCGGCGCGCAGGGTGGTGACCCGGTCGCCGAGCCCGCGGGCCGCGGCGCGCTCGGCGGCCAGGGCGAGGAGCGCGGGGGTCGCGTCGACGGCGACGACCTCCGCCTCCGGGAACGCCTCGGCGAGCAGGGCGGTGACGACGCCGGGGCCGCTGCCGAAGTCCAGGACCCGGCGGACCCGCCCGGCGGGGGCGAGCCCGGCGAGCCAGGCGGCGGCCTCGGTGTAGAGGGGGCTCGCGGTCTCGGCCTGCACGGTGAGCAGCGGGGCGAGCTCGGCCCAGTCGAGGTCGGTGTGGTCGTGAGAGTGGCCGTGGCCGGTGCCGTGCGTGTGGCCGGCGCCGTGCGCGTGGGCGTCGGTCCCGCCGTGGGACTCGCCATGGGTCCCGCCGTGGGGCTCGCCGTGGCCGTGCCGGTGTCCGTCGTGGAGGTCGTGTGCGCTCATGGGGACAGCGTGCGCCGCCGCTGCCGTAAGCGCGAGGAAACTTGCCGTTCCGGCAAGCGCCGCTTTCAGTCCCCGCCGTTCCGGTACTCCTGCGGGCTCACGCCGCGGACCCGCTTGAAGGCGGCGCTCAGCGCGAAGGCGCCGCCGTAGCCGACCTGGCGGGCGACGGCCTCGACGGTCGCGTCGCCGCGCCGCAGCAGGTCGGCGGCGAGGTCGATCCGGCGGCCGGTGAGGTACGCCATCGGCGGCTCCCCCACCAGCTCGGTGAAGCGGCGGGCGAGCGCGGCGCGGGAGACGCCGGCCTTCTCGGCGAGCGAGGCGACGGTCCAGGGGTGCGCCGGGTCGTGCCGGAGCAGCCGCAGCGCGCGCCCCACCACCGGGTCGCCCATCGCGCGGTACCAGCCGGGCGCCTCGGCGCCGGGCCGGGCGAACCAGGCGCGGACGGCGGCGATCAGGAGCAGGTCGAGGACCCGGTCGAGGACGACGCTCTGGCCGGGCTCGTCGCGCGAGACCTCCTCCTCCAGGAACGGCGTGAGCGGGCAGTTCCAGACCTCGGCGGGCAGGTGGAGCAGGCCCGGCAGCGCGTCGAGGAGCCGGCGGTCGACCTCGCCGGCGAGCTGGTAGGTGCCGACGAGCACGCCGGTGCCGCCGTCGCGGGCGTTGCCCCAGGTCCGTACGCCCAGGCTCATCGCCTCGGCGAGCGGCTCCCCGCTGAGGGTGGCGCAGGCGCCGCCGGGGCCGATGACGGCGGTCGGCGGGGCGTCGGGGGCGTGCGCGACGGTGTACGGGACGGGGCCTCGGGCGATGGCGATGTCGCCGGGGCGCAGCAGGACGGGCGGGCCGTCGTCGGGCACGATCCACGCCTCGCCGGAGGTGACGCACATCAGGCAGAGCGGGGCCCGGTCCTCGATCCGTACGGACCAGGGCGGGTCCATCACCATGCGCAGGAGGAAGGCGCCGCGGGCCCTCGGTCCGTCGAGCAGTCCGGCGAGTGGGTCCATGGCGGCCAGCGTAGACGCACGCGTATGCGGGCGAGCCGATGGAGCATGGGAACGCGGCGGCCGGGGCGCGAGGGTGGAGCCATGACGAACTCACCGAACGACACAAGAGAATCGACGCCGGCCCCCACCGTCCTGGTCACGGCCGCGACCGGGAAGACCGGGAGCCGGGTGGCGCGGCGGCTGGCGGAGCGCGGGGCGGACGTGCGCGCCGGGTCGCGGTCGGGGACCACCCGCTTCGACTGGGCGGACCCGGCGACCTGGGGCCCCGCCCTGGAGGGCGCGGACGCCGCGTACGTGAACTACTACCCGGACCTGGCCGCGCCGGGCGCCGCCGAGGCGCTGCGGGAGTTCGGCGCGCTGGCGGTGGCGCGCGGGGTGCGGCGGGTGACGGTGCTGTCCGGGCGGGGCGAGCCCGAGGCGGTGGCGGCGGAGGAGGCGCTGCGGGCCTCGGGGGTCGAACTGGGCGTGGTGCGGGCCGCGTTCTTCACGCAGAACTTCGACGAGGGGCTGTTCGCGGACGGGGTCGCGGCGGGCACGCTCGCGTTCCCGGCGGGCGGCACGGCGGAGCCGTTCGTGGACGCGGACGACCTCGCGGACGTGATCGTGGCGACGCTGCTCCACGACGAGCACGCGGGCCGGGTCCACGACGTGACCGGGCCGCGGGCGCTGACCTTCGCGGAGGTGGCGGCGGAGCTGTCCCGGGCCGCCGGGCACGAGGTGGTGTACGTGCCGGTGAGCGAGCGGGAGTACGCGGAGCTGCTGACCGGGTTCGGGCTGCCGGAGCCGGAGGCGGTGTGGCTGTCGGGCCTGTTCACGGCGCTGCTCGACGGGCGCAACACGGCGGTGACGGACGGCGTGAAGCGCGTGCTCGGCCGGGACCCGGTCGACTTCGCCGTGTACGCGGAGGGGGCGTTCGGGAAGCGGGGGTGAGGGGCGGCGGGGACGGTCCCGCGTCACGTCCCGTAGCGCGCCGCCAGCGTCCGTACCGTCGCCGCGATCCGGTCCCGGAGTTCCTCCGGGCCGAGGACCTCCACCTCCTCCCCGAGGCCGAGCAGGAGACCGAGGGCGTGGTCGGGGGACTCGACGGGCAGCACGGCCCGGGTCCAGCCGTCGGGTTCGGGAGGGCCGCTCGCGGCGAGCGCCCGGGCGGCGGCCCCGGTGAGCCGGGCGGCGCCGCGCGGGGAGATCCGCACGAGCGCCTCGCCTTGGTGCAGCCTCGTGTGGAAGTCGGCCTGGCTCGCCCGCCAGTGGGCGGCCAGGTCGAAGCCCTCGGGGACGACGGCCTCCTCGTCGGTGGCGGTGAGGGCGAGGATCTGGTCGACCCGGTAGGTGCGCGGGCCGGGCCCGGCGACCAGGTACCAGCGGCCCGCCTTCAGCACCAGGCCGTACGGGGCGAGCCGCCGGTCCACCTCGCTCGGCTCCCGCCAGCGCCGGTAGCGGACGGCGAGCACCCGCCCGGTGCGCAGGGCCTCGGCGACCTCGGGCAGGAACGGGGCCTCGGTCTCCTCCGCGTACCAGCCGGCGGCGTCGATGTGGAAGCGGGTCCGCAGCCGGTCGACGTGCTCGCGCAGCGGCTCCGGGAGGGCGGCGCGCAGTTTCAGGTGGGCGTCGGCGAAGTGCCCGCCGAGGCCCAGGCCGTCGGCGGCGACGGGCAGTCCGGCGAGGACGAGGGCCTCGGCCTCGCGGGCGAACAGGCCGGTGAGGCGGGAGCGGTGCCCTTCGAGCAGCCGGTAGCCGCCGCGGTGCCCGGCGTCCCCGTACAGCGGGACCCCGGCGGCGGCCAGGGCCTCGACGTCCCGGTAGACGGTGCGGACCGAGACCTCCAGCTCCTCGGCGAGGCGGGCGGCCGTCATGGTGCCCCGGGTCTGGAGCAGCAGGAGGATCGACAGGAGCCGGCTGGACTTCACTGACACAAGGTGTCAGTGAAGTCCTCGTACGGTCCAGCCATGGCTTTCGAGGAGAAGTACCTGTTCGCCCTGGAGCCGGTCGAGATCGCCGGCCGGCACGTCAAGCGCTACCACGTGACGGCCGATCCGGCCGGGATCGAACCGGAGGTGGCCCGGGCGGCGTACGCGCTGCTGCCGGAGCTGCTGCCCGAGCCGGACGGCACCCCGGCGGCGGCCTTCACGGTGCTGCACCGGGGCGGCGACACCGGCGCGTACCTGAACGCGTACAGCTGGGTGTGGGACAACGTGCTGCACTTCGGCGGGGCGGCGGCGGGCCAGCCCGCGCTGGACTGCCCGGACACCGACCCGGCGCACTTCGTGCGGCTGGCGCCGGGGGCGCGGAACTGGATCGGCTGCGTGTGGGAGCTGCCGCCGATCGGGCACGAACGGGACGCCTGGGTGCGGCACATGCTGGCCCCCGACCGCCCGGACCTGGCGGGCTACCTCGCGGACGCGCTGCCCTCGGGGACGACGGGGCCCGGCGCGGCCGGGAGTTTCACGAAGGAGGCCAGCCGGTAGGAGGGTTCGGGGCGGGGCCGGTCCTGGTCCGGCAGCGCGGCGAGGGCCGCCGCGAGCGCGTCCACGGTCGCGGGGGTGCCGTGGAACCAGGACGCGTAGTAGCCGCGCCGCAGCTTCCCGGCGGTCCCGCGCGGGGTGGCGCCCTGGCCGTGGCCGGTGAAGCGGGTGGCGGGCCCGGGGGCCAGGCCGTGGGCGGCGGCGTGCGCGGTGACGGCGCCGGTCGCGTCGCGGGCGGCCTCGGGGGCGGCCCGGTGCGGGCGCAGCAAGGTGTCGACGTCGCTGCCGGTGTCGTGGGCGGCGTCCTTGTCGACGGTGGTGACGAACACGCCGCCGGGGCGCAGCACCCGGGCCGCCTCGGCGACGATCTCGTCCGCGAAGGGCACCAGATGGAGCAGCCAGACCGCGCTGACGGCGTCGACGGAGCCGTCCGGGAGCGGCAGCGCGCGGGCGTCGGCGCGCACCGCGCGGCCCGGGAGGCGCCCGGCGGCGGTGCGCAGCATGGCGTGCGCCGCGTCGGCCCCGTACACGGCGAGGCCGGGCCGGGCGAGGCGGGCGGTGACGAGGCCGGTGCCGCAGGCCACGTCGACGAGCGTGCGGGTGCCGGGCGGCAGCAGCCGCAGCACCCCGGCCGCGGCGGCCGCCGCGCGCGGCACCCCGCCGCGGGTCTCGTCGTAACGCGCGGCCTCGGCCTCGTAGTCGAGCACGGTCTCCCCCATGGGCCCGATCGTACGGGCGGAGGGCGCGGCCGGGCTCAGCGGGCGCCGTGTCCCGGGGCCACCGCCTCGACGCGGTCGGCGAGGGCGAAGTCCTTGTCGGTGACGCCGCCCGCGGTGTGGGTGTTCACGGCCAGCACGACGCTGTCGTAACCCAGCGTCAGATCGCTGTGGTGGTCGAGCTCCTGCTGGATCGAGGCCACGTGGACGACGAGCGCGGTGGCGGCGAAGTGGTCGGCGAGCCGGTAGGTGCGGGTGATCCGGTCGCCGTCGAGGGACCAGCCGGGGAGCTCCCGCAGGCGGTCCTCGATCTCCTTCTGCGACAGGGGCTGTGTGGGCATGTGCTGCTCCCTCCGGTCCGGGTCCCGCGGTGACCGGGCGGTCACCGGGAGAAGGTACCCGGGTCGACCTCTGGGATACCGTCTGGACATGACGACTGTCGCGACCGACACGGGTGTGGGACCGCTGCTGCGCGGCTGGCGCGAGCGCCGGCGGCTGAGCCAGCTGGAGCTGGCGCTGCGGGCGGACTCGTCCGCGCGGCACATCTCCTTCGTGGAGACCGGGCGTTCGCGGCCGAGCGAGGAGATGGTCCTGCGGCTGGCGGAGCACCTGGAGGTGCCGGTCCGGGACCGCAACGCCCTGCTGCTGGCGGCGGGTTACGCGCCGAGGTTCACCGAGTCGCCGATGGACGCGCCGCTCCTGGACACCCTGCGCGAGGGCATCGGGATGCTGCTGGCGGGCTACGAGCCGTATCCGGCGCTGGTCGTGGACGGCTCGTACACGGTGGTGGCGGCCAACGAGGGCATCGGGATGCTGCTGACGGGGCTGCCCGAGCACCTGCTGACACCGCCGCTGAACGCGATGCGGATCACCCTGCACCCGGAGGGCCTGGCCCCGCGCATCCGCAATCTGCGCGAGTGGCGGGGGCACCTGCTGCACCAGATGGAGCGTCAGATCGCCCTGGTGCGCTCGGAGTCGCTGCGGGCGCTGTACGAGGAGGTGGCCGCGTATCCGGTGCCGGAGGGCGCGGGGGATCCGGCGGACCGGGAGGACCCGGAGCCGTATCCGTACTTCGCGCTGCCGCTGCGGATCGAGCACGACGGGCGGGTGCTGTCGTTCGTGTCGTCGATCTCGACGTTCAACACGCCGCTGGACGTGACCGTCGCCGAGCTGGCCATCGAGACCTTCCTCCCGGCCGACCCGGAGACGGTCGCCTACCTCCGGTCCCTCAAGGGGTAGCGGTCGCCCGCAGCGCGCCCCACTGGAGGGCCGCGAAACCGGCCACGGTGCCCGCCTGCATCAGGGTCCAGACCGTGCCCGCGGCGGTGGGCTCCAGCCAGGCGAGCAGCGCGACGACGCTGAGCGCGCTCCACAGCAGGTTGGCGTCGACGACGGCCTTGACACCGGGCACCGGCGGCTGCGGGCGGCTCGCCAGCCAGGCCACCCCGCCCGCGTACACGGTGAGGAAGGCCCCGAGCCCGAGGAGCAGGCCCCGGCCGACGCCGAGGAGCTCCGCCAGCGGCCCGGAGGCGGCGAGGTAGGCGATCCCGTTGGCGCCGGTGACGAGGGCGTCGAGGGCGAGGAAGCGGCGCACCATGGACCGAGGCTGGGTGGTGCGGGAGAGTCCGGCGAGCAGGGTCTGGGACATGGCGGATCACGCTCCTGGAGAGGCTTCGCGTACGGGACCGGGGCCGGTCCCCGGGCGGAGTGCGCCGCCCGGGACCCGGTGCTCACGAGCATCGCGGAGGCGGCGGCGGGGGTCGATTACGCGCGAGGTAATGCCGGACGCTGTAGGGTGCCCGCCTGGACGGCCGATGGCCGAAATCATGTGCTACGCAAGGGGGATGCGGTGGCCGGCAGGGAACGGGCGCGCATGATCGCGGCCGGGGACGATCACAAGGTGACACCGGCCGAGCTCTTCTTCGACCTGGTCTTCGTCTACGCGATCACGCAGGTGACGGCGCTGATGGCGGCCGAGCCGACGCCGGTGCGGGTGGTCGGCGCGATGGCGGTGCTGGCGCTGCTGTGGTGGTGCTGGTCGTCCTTCGCCTGGCTGGGCAACGTCGTACGGGCGGACTCCGGCGCCCTGTTCGCGGTGCTGGTCACCGTGATGACCGTGGTGTTCGTGGTGTCGCTCGCGGTGCCGGAGGTCCTCGCGGACGCCCCGGGCGGGCTGCCCGCGCCGCTGGTGTTCGTGGTCTGCTACAGCCTGGTGCGGGTGCTGCACCTGGTCTCGTACTGGGTGTCCAGCCCCGGCGACACCGCGCTGCGGGCCACCCTGCGGCGGACGGCGCTGCTGTCGGTGGCGCCGCCGTCCGTGCTGCTGCTCGCGGGCTGCGCGTACGAGGGGACGCCTCGGCTGGTGCTGTGGCTGAGCGCGGTCGCCGTGGACTACGGCGGGATCTACGTCACCGGCTCCTCCGGCTGGCGGGTCAACTCCCCCGGGCACTTCGCCGAGCGGCACGGCCTGATCGTGATCATCGCGCTCGGCGAGTCGATCGTGGCGATGGGCGTCGGCATGGCCGGCTTCCCGCTGACGGCCACGGTCGTCGGGGCCTGCGCGGCGGGGCTGCTGCTCGCCGCCGCGCTGTGGGCCCTGTACTTCCGGTGCTTCGGCGAGCCCGCCGAGCACCGGCTCGGGGCGCTCGACGGGGACGAGCGCACCCGCTTCGCCCGGGACGTCTACACCTTCCTGCACCTGCCGCTGGTGGCGGGTGTGGTGCTGACGGCGCTCGGCATGAAGAAGGTGCTCACCCAGATCGCCGACACCGGCCACCACGGCCTCGGCGAGCCGCTGCACGGCACCGTGGCCTGGGCGCTGACGGGCGGCGTCGGCGTCTTCCTGCTGGGCGCCTCCGCGATCACGCTGCGCTCCTCGGGCCGCCGCCCGACGGCCCTGCTCGTCGGCGCCGTCTGCTGTCTCGCGGCGGGCCCCCTGGTCGCCCTGCTCCCGGCGCTGCTGGCGCTGGCGCTGCTCACGGCCGGGGTGACGGGCCTGGCGGCGGCCCACGGGCGGCGCCCGGCGGCCGGCCCGGCGCCGGAACCGGCGGACGGGGCTCCGACGGGCGGACCACGGGCGGACGGGACACCGGCCGACGCGGCCCAGGCCACCGCGACACCGGCCGACGGGACCCCGGCGGACGGGACACCGGCCGACGGGACCCCGGCGACGGCCTAGGCGCGGCGCCCGAGCCGCGTCCGCGCGCTTGGAGGAATCGTGCCGTGGGCGGGGCGATCACCCAAGGACCCGCGAGCCCACGGGTGGCCGGGGCCGGGCGTCGGCACACTGACCCCATGTCTCCCACAGCCACCAAGAGCACCAAGGCGCCCACGGCCACCGGCGCGCCCACCCTCATAGGCTCGGTCCGGCGCGCGCTCGGGCTGCTCCAGGCGGTCGCCGAGCACGGCGAGGTCACCGCCAAGCGCCTGTCCCGGATGACGGACCTGCCGCTGCCGACCACGTACCACCTGCTGCGGACCTTGGTCCACGACGGCTATCTGCGCCACGAGCGCGGGGCGTTCCGGCTCGGCCCGGCCGCGCCGACGCTCTCGGGGCAGCGGGACGGCCCCGGGCTGCGGCTGCCCGAGTGGCTGCGGCTGCTCCGCGACGAGCTGGACGCGCCGGTGTACTGCGGGGTCCTGGAGGGCGGCGAGGTGCGGCTGGTGGCGTTCGCGGACAGCCCGGAGCGGCCCGCCGCCGAGGAGTGGACCGCCTTCCGGGCCAGCGCCCACGCCCACGCGCTGGGCCAGTGTCTGCTCGCCCAGCTCGACGTGCCGGCCCGCCGGGAGTACCTGGCGCGGCGGCCGGTGACCCGGCTGACCCCGCGCACGGTCCGCGACGAGGACGCGCTGATGCGGCGGCTCGCGCGGGTGCGGCGGGGCGCGGCGGTGCACGAGGTGGAGGAGTACGCGCTGGGCACGGTGTGCGCGGCGGTGCCGGTCACGGTCGGCGGGGCGGTGGCGGCGGTGGGCTTCTCGCTGCCGCTGGCCGAGGCGGAGCGGCTGCGGCCGACCGCGGCCCGGCTCCAGGACCGGCTCGAACGGGCCCTGGCCACCCAGTCGTTCACGGTCGGGCCGTAGCTCAGTAGGCGGCCCGGCGCTGTCCGATGTGGGCGCGCAGCCGGTCGGTGTCGGCCGCCGTCCAGCCCGGGGGCGGGACGACGGCCGCCCAGCCGTCGACCGCTCCGGTGCCGTAGCGGTGTCCGTGCGGGGCCTGCACCCCGTAGGAGACGGCCATGTCGACGGAGGTCTGCCAGAAGGCGACGAAGGGGAACCAGTCGATCTCCGGGGTGATGTCCGGGCCGAGGGGGTCGTCGAGCCAGGCGGGCCGCTCCAGCAGGAGGTCGGGCGACCACCAGACGACCGGGTCGGAGGCGTTCTGGAGGTAGACGGCGCGCGGGAACTCCCAGCGGGCCGGGGGCCGTTCGAGGTCGGTGCCGGGGAACTGGGCGAAGCGGTAGTGCGCCCCGTCCCGGTACTGGGGCCGCCAGACCGGGCTGCCGGGGTCGCGGTCGCGGCGGATCTCGCGGGAGACCGGGGAGAAGTTGGGCGCGCCGAGCAGCAGGGCGCCGTCGGTGCCGTCGAGCAGGGCCTCGGCGCTGCCGAAGGAGGCTTCGACGGCGTAGGCGCCGAGGCTCTCGCCAGTGACGACCAGCTTGGGGCGCCGGTCGGCGGGGAGCGCGTCGATCCGGGCGCGGACGGCGTCGAGCAGGGCCCGGGTGGCCTGGCCGGCCTTCTCCTTGTCGACGAGGAAGGAGACCCAGCTGGGCAGGTAGGAGTACTGGACGGCGACGATCGCGGTGTCGCCGCCGTACATGTACTCCAGGGGTTCGGTGACGTTGGGGTTGACCCAGCCGGTGCCGGTGGTGCCGGCGACGGCGAGGACGCGGCGGTCGAAGGCGCCGGCCCGGTCGAGCTCGCGGACGGCGAGTTCGGCCTGGGCGGCGAAGGGCCCGGCGTCCTGGAAGGCGGGCGGCGGCGTGGAGGGGACGTAGACGCGCACGGGGTCGCGGGCGGGCCGCCCGGTCCAGGCGGCGATGCGGTCGCGGGTGGGCACCGAGCCGGTGAAGTTGCGTCCCTGGTAGCCGAGGTCCTGCCAGCGGATCAGCGAGCCGGGGCCGCCGGAGACGTGGCGGGAGGCGGGGCGGTGGATGCCCTCGTGGGTGTCGTCGTTGGTGCTCGCGGCGATCCGGTCGGCGAGGTCGACGACGCCCCGGTCGAAGACGACGTCGCGGACGCCGACGAGGACGGCGAGTGCGGTGAGCAGGGCGCCGAGGGCGTACGCGACGGGCCGGGGCAGCAGCCTGCCGAGCAGCCGGATCAGCTTGCGGGCGGCGAGCCGGACGCCGCGGGCGAGCAGCAGCAGGGCCAGCCAGAGGAGGATCGCGATGAGGGCGATCACGGGGGTGTGCCAGGTCAGCGAGGGCGGGAGTTCCTGGAGCACGCGGAGTCTGCGCTGCGTCCGGGCGCTCTCGGCGACGAGCCAGAGGGTGAGGAGCGGGAGGAGCAGCCAGTAGCCCTGCCAGAGCCGGGCCCGGGTCCGCTCGGTGGGGCGCCAGGGTATGAGGGCGCGGGCGAGCCAGGAGACGGCGGCGCCGAGCGCGTAGCCGATGGCGGCGGTGATGCCGCCGACGACGCCCTGGAGGTACCAGGGGCGGGGCACCAGGGAGGGGCTGAGGGAGGCCCAGAAGAAGAAGGTGGCCCAGCAGAGCGCGATGAGGTCGGGCCAGTGCCGGGCGGTGTAGGGGCGGCGGACGGCGGCGCGGAGCCGGGCGGGTCCGGCGGACCGATCGGGTGCGGTGGGCTGCCGGTCGGTCGAGGTCATCGGTTCAGCCTCGTACACCGTACAGCCATCCGCAAATCGGCCCGCCGGGGCGGGGCCCGGGGAGAGCCGGGGGGAGGCCCCGCGCCGGGCCCCGGGAGGGTCAGTCCGCCTTGTGTTCCGCTTCCACGGCCGGTTCCTGGGCGGAGCGGAGGGGGCGGCCTTCCGTTTCGCGTTCCGGTTCGGGGCGGTGACGGTCGAAGCGTTCCTGTCGGGCGGCCTCGGCGCGCAGCAGCGCGTTGAGCACGGCGAAGGGGTCGACGGGCATGACGGAGCTCCTTGCGGTGGTGGTGAGGGGTGCGGAGAGGCCGGGCCTCTCAGCACCGCATCACCGCCGACCGGGGCGCGTCGTCACGGGGGTGCGGTACGGGGACGGGGGCGGGCGCGGGCGCGGCGGCGGGCGCCGCCCGGCGGGTGGCGCGGGGCGGGGCCGGGCGGCGGGCGGCGCGGGCGGGGGTGCTCGCCTCCTGCTCGGCGAGGTCGTGGACCTCGGCGGCGGGTTCGGCGGCCGTGCCGGCCACGCGCTGTTCCGCCCCGGCCGTCCCGGTGAGGACTCCCCCGGTCCCGAGCAGCGCGGCGAGCACGAGCAGCACCGCGACGGCGAACCGCCGGGCCCGCACGGCGGGGACGCCGGGGTGCGCGGGGAGGGACCTCATGGAGAAGCGTCCTGCCCCGCCGGGGCGGCCCTGAGCCGTCCGGGGCGGCACGATCCCCCGGTCGGCCTACACCCGGGAGCCGGAATTCACCGCACCGGCGGGCGCGCGACGGGGCGTGTCGGCGCGGGCGGTCAGGGGCCGGCGGGCCGGTCGGCTCCGGCGCGCGCGGCGCGCTTGCGGAGCGCGGCCATCACCGCGTACACGAGGACACCAGCGAAGAGGAAGAGGACGCCCTGGTAGACGGCGGCGTAGCCGGAGCCCGCGACCAGCCAGAGGGAGAAGCCGAAGGCGACGGCGGCGAGGACGGCGTCGCGGACGAGGCGCGGGCGGGAGACCTTCTCGCCCTGTCCGGAGAGCAGGAAGTAGATCTGGGCGGCGGTGGAGAGCAGGTAGGGGACGGTGGCGGTGAAGGTGGTGACGAGCACCAGGACCTCGAAGACGCCCTGGGTGCCGGCCGTGTAGTTGTAGACGGTCAGCAGCGAGGCGAGGACGACGGCCACGAGGACGCCGACGGTGGGCACGCCGCGCCGCTTGACGGCGAAGACCTTCGGGAAGAGGCCGTCGCGGGCGGCGGCGTAGGGCGCCTGGGCGCTGAGCAGGGTCCACCCGTTGAGCGCGCCGGCCATGGAGACCAGGGCCATGCAGGCGACGGCGGCGCCGCCCCAGGAGCCGCCGAACATGACGTCCACGGCGTCGGAGAAGGGCGCGGTGGAGGTGATCAGCTTGTCGTGGGCGACGGTGCCGAAGACGGCGACGGTGCCGAGCAGGTAGAGCGCGGCGGCGGCGAGGGTGCCGAGGACGGTGGCGCGGCCGACGTTGCGGCGCGGGTCGCGGACCTCGCCGGCGCTGACGGCGGCGGACTCGACGCCGAGGTAGCTGAAGAGCAGGATCGCGGCGGCGGCGGAGACCGCGCCGAGGGAGCTGGAGTCCCCGGCGTGGAAGGGGCCGAGCTTGGCGCTGTCGAAGAAGAAGAGTCCGCCGACGGCGACGAGCAGCAGCGGGACGAACTTGAGCACGGTCGCGACGAGCTGCACGGCGCCGACGTACCGGGTGCCGGCCAGGTTGGCGAGCGCGGGCAGCCACTGCAGGAGCAGGGCGGCGGCGATGGTGGCGGCGGTGGACTCGTGGATCGGGACGAGGTGGTCGAGGTAGCCGACGGCGGCGACGGCGAGGGCGGCGTTGGAGACCCAGGTGGTGATCCAGTACGACCAGGCGGCGAGGAAGCCGGCGAAGTCGCCGAACGCGGCGCGGGCGTAGACGTAGGGGCCGCCGGTCTGCGGGTGGCGGTGGGCGAGCCGGCCGAAGACCAGGGCCAGGGCGAGGGCACCCAGGGTGAGGATGCCGAAGGCGACCAGACTGATGGTGCCGTACGGGGCCACGGAGGCGGGGAGCAGGAAGATGCCGCCGCCGATGATGTTGCCCGCGACGAGGGCGGTGGCGACCGGGAGCCCGAAGCCGCGGGCGGGCTTGCCGGGCGCGGGTGCGCCGGGTACGGGCTCACCGGGCGTGGGTGCGCCGGGCGCGGGTGCGCCGGGGGCCTCCCCCTCGGGCCGGTGCGCGGGCCGCGGCTCCGGGTCGGCGGTGTCGCGGCGGGTGTGGGGGGTGGCCGTGCTCATGGGGGGTGGTGCGCCTCTCGTCGTGCAAACGCGTCCATCGTCCGCCCGCTGAGACGCCGTTCCAAATCACCCGCTTTTGTCCTGTACGGCCGGGTCATCGACCGGAAGAAACGCTTCCGCATCGCCGCCGGGCGGCGAAATCTCCAGCGGCACCTGCGGCCCCCGTGACCCCTGCGCCTCCCGCAGCCAGCCCCGCAGCACCCGGTGCACCCGCTCGGCGCCCACGATCTCCCCGGGCGGGTCGGTCAGCTCGCGCGGCCACAGCAGGAAGGGGCGCCCCTGCTCGCCGCCGAGCCCGCCGTGGGAGCCGATCTGCTCCTCGAAGGCGTGCACGGTGCCCGTCGCCGGGTCGTACATCGAGTTGACCATGATGTCGGCGACGTGCGGGAAGCCGTCCGTGCGCCGCACCGCGTCCGCCGCGCCGGGACCGAAGACCGCGAGCGGCCCCGCGTCGGCGTCGCTCAGCTCCGCCAGCGGGACCTCGACGCCGCCCCGGGCCAGCACCACCGAGCCGTGCGCCTCGCTCGCCACCAGCAGGAAGCCGATCCCCGGGTGCTCGGCGAGGGTGCGCAGCAGCGCCGGGTGGAGGCGGTCGATCTCCTCGCGGGTCATCCGGTGCGGCACGCCGGGGAAGGAGACCAGCCCCAGGTTCCCGGAGGCCAGCACCACCGGCTCCGGGGCGCGGGCCGCCGCCGCGGCGGCGGCCTCCGCCGCCTCCCGGCCCCGCTCGGCCGTCTCGTCCGGGGAGCGGTGCAGGGCGCCGCGCAGCGCGTCGCGTGCCGCGTCCCGGCCCTCCGAGCCGCCGGACTCCGGCTGCGGGTGGCCCCAGCGGGTCCGCCGCACCCGGCGCGGCACCGGCAGCCCGCAGCCGGCCCGGACCAGCTCCCGCAGGCTCAGCCCGTACGCGCCCGCGAAGGTCTCCCCCGGGCTCTGCCCGTGGTCGGAGAGCAGCACGATCCGGTACGGGCGGGGCGCGTGCTCGGCGACCTGGGCGATCAGCGCCAGCGAGCGGTCCAGCCGCCGGAGCACCTGGTCGGTGTCGTGGCCGTGCGGCCCCGAGTGGTGGGCGACCTCGTCGTAGGCGACCAGGTCGGCGTAGACCGCGGTCCGGCCCGCCAGCATGTCGCCCATCACGGCGGCGACCACCACGTCCCGCTCGATCACCGTGGCGAAGGCGCGGACCAGGGGGTAGAGGCCGCCCCGGGAGACCCGGGGGGTGCGGCGGCGCAGCCGGGCCCGGGTCGACTGGGCGAGCTCGCGGAACGTCTCGGTGACGAAGGAGCCGGCGGTGCGGACGGCGTTGGCGGGGTCGGAGAAGTAGGCGAAGTAGCCGGACCGCGAGCGGTTGCGGCGGCCCCGGCGGGCGGCCACCGACAGGACGAGGGCGAGCTGGTCGGCGCCGCCGCTGAACAGGTTGCCCCGGGAGGCCCCGTCGTAGCCGAGCAGCCCGCCGTCGCCGGTGCGCTCGACCGCGCGGCGCTGGAGCTCGACGGCGCTGGCGGGCCGGTTGGAGACCATCAGCCGGCCGGTGTCCTTCTCGTACCAGCGGAAGGCGGGCACGTCCTCGTTGGAGCCGTGCAGGATGCCGAGCTGGCTGGCGCCGGTCTGGCTGGACCAGTCGGTGCGCCAGGGGGCGAGCCGGTGGCTGGTGGCGAGCCACGCGCCGACGGTGGGCATCAGCCCGTCGGCGACGGCGTCCTCCAGGACCCGGTGGCCCACGCCGTCGAGCTGGAGGAAGACGGTGCCGGGCACCGGCTCGGGGCCCTGCGCGGGCCGGAGCCGCCTGCGGTCGGCGAGCCGGTAGAGGCGCCGCCGGTAGGCGTCGTCGTCGCGCACGGCGAGCGCGGTGGAGGTGGCCGAGGCGACCGCCGACATCACCGCGGCGACCAGGACGGCGGTCTGGGGCGCCACGGTGCCGCGCCCGTCGGGGGTGAGCCACAGCGCGACGAGCAGCAGCGAGCCGTTGAGGAAGAACACCAGCAGGCCGAGGACCAGCGCCGGGACGAGCAGCAGCGCCCGCACGATGACCGGCCACACCAGGGCGCTGAGCACGCCGAAGGCCCCGGCGCCGAGGGCGGCGGTGAAGGCGATGGTGGTGAGGCTGTCGCCGTCGCGGGACTGGAGCTGGAAGTCGGGCAGCACGGCGGCGAGCACGAGGAGGGTGAGCGTGGAGACCGCCCACACCGTGACCACCCGCATCACGGTCCGGCCCGCGCTCCGCCAGCGGACGGGGGACTGCGCTCGCCGTTCGCCCACGCCTGGTTCACCTTTCACCCGTTTCCTGCCCCAAGCGTGGCACAACGGCCACCACGCGCAGGTCGGCCGGGAAGGTGCGGGTGTGTCAGGTCCGCGCCCGGCGCCGCACGGCGGCGGCGCCGGCACAGCCCCTCAGCAGCCGTCGTACCCGGCGGTGGGCATGGACATCCGCCGGTGCACCCACGCCTTCATCGGGGCGTCGTAGGACGGCTCGTCGAGCCCCGCCGTCTCCAGGCGCACCCCGCGCCGCTCGCACTCGGCGAAGAACGCCGGCACGTCGGTCAGCGCGCGGGCCAGCACCCGCTCGTTCGGCGCGACGAAGAGGTCCACGATCCCCGCCTCCACGTCCGCCCACAGGGCCTCGTGGTCGGGCCGGATGCCGTAGAACAGCAGCCGCCTCGCCACCACGTACCCCTTGTCGACGGCCCAGCGGGCGCACATCGCGTGCTGGCTGCGGGTGTCGACCAGGAAGGGATCTTCGTCGAGCTCTTCGAGCGGGGTGAGGCTGGCGATCGCCGCCACCCGAACGTCGTCCATGGGGCGACCCTACTGCGTCCCCGGACCCCCGAGGAGATCTTCCGCGCCCGGGCTCCGCGCGGCCCGTCGAAGACCGGCCACACCGGCGGCACCGGACATTTACCCTCGTTACGGAAGACCGAAGGCCGCGGGGCCGGAGGGCCGGGCGGCGGACGCGGACGCGGAAGGACGGGGTGCCGGTGGAGGTCACCTGGTGGGGTCATGCCAGCTGCACGGTCGAGGACTCCGGGGTGCGGTTCCTGACGGACCCGCTCTTCGCCCGCCGGCTCGCCCACCTGCGCCGGCGGCGCGGCGCGCTGCCCCCGCCGGACGCCGCCCGCGCCGAGGCGGTGCTCGTCTCCCATCTGCACGCCGACCACCTCCACCTGCCCTCGCTGGCCCTGCTCGCCCCCGGCACCCGGGTGCTGGTGCCCCGGGGCGCGCCCCGCGCGGTGCCCGCGCTGCGGCGGCTCGACGCGCGCGGGCTGCGCGTCACCGAGCTGGAGCCCGGCGACACGGTGGACGTCGAGGGGGTGACCGTACGGGCCGTCCCCGCCCTGCACGACGGGCGGCGGCTGCCGGTCGGCCCGCACCACTCCCCCGCGCTGGGCTACGTGGTGGAGGGCGAGGCCCGCACCTACTTCGCCGGGGACACCGGACTGTTCGACGCGATGGCGGAGGCCGTCGGGCCCGTGGACGTGGCGCTGCTGCCGGTCGGCGGCTGGGGCCCGTACCTCGGCCACGGGCACCTGGACGCGGGCCGGGCCGCCGAGGCGCTGGCCGCGCTGTCGCCCGCCGCGGCGGTGCCGGTGCACTACGGCACGTACTGGCCGATCGGCATGGACGCGGTCCGCCCGCACGAGTTCCACGCGCCGGGCGCCGAGTTCGTCCGGCACGCGGCCCGGCTGGCGCCCAAGGTGGCGGTGCACCTGCTCGGGCACGGCGAGCGGGTCCGCCCGGAGGTCGCCCGGTGATCGACCGGATCCTGACGGCGGTGCGCGAGCTGCCGCCGGAGTCGACCCAGCAGGCCGTCGGCTATCCCTCGCTGTTCCTGCTGGTGGCGCTGGGCGCGCTGGTGCCGGTGGTGCCGACCGGGGCGATCGTCAGCTCGGCGGCGGTGGTCGCCTTCCACCAGACCGCGCCGCTCGCCCTGCTGTACGTCTTCCTGGTGGCGGCGGGCGCCGCTTTCCTCGGCGACCTCGCCCTGTACTGGCTCGGGCAGCGCGGGGTCCGCTCCCGCAACGGCTCGCGGTGGCTGGCGGCGCTGCGCGGCCGGGTCACGCCGGAGCGGCTGGCGCAGGCGCAGGAGCGGCTGGAGACCCACCAGGTGCCGGTGCTGGTGCTCTCGCGGCTGGTGCCGGCGGGCCGGATCCCGGTGATGCTGGCCTGCCTGCTCGCCGGGATGCCGCTGCGCCGCTTCGCCCGGGGCGACCTGCCGGCCTGTCTGGCGTGGGCGGCGACGTACCAGCTCATCGGCATCCTGGGCGGCTCGCTCTTCCCGGAGCCGTGGGAGGGCGTGGTGGCGGCGGTCGCGCTCACGGTGCTGCTCGGCGCGGCGCCCGCGCTGTGGCGGCGGCTGCGGGGGCGGGGGCGGGACGGGGGCCGGAGCGGGCGGCCGGGGGCGCCCGGGGGGACGCCGGGCGCGCCGGGCGCGCCGGAGGGGCCGGCCGTCTGAGCCGGGGCGGGGGCCGGGCTCAGGGGCCGCTCGTACGGGGTGCTCACGGTCCGGTCGTGCGGGGTGCTCACGGTCCGGTCGTACGCGAAGCGCCGACCGGGAGGTCCCAGAGGGCCTCGCGGGGCAGCCCGGCGCGGTCCCAGGCGGCGCGCAGGCGGGTGAGGGGTTCGAGGACGGGCTCGGAGGAGAGCACGAAGGTGGCCCAGTGCATGGGGGCCATCCGGCGGGCGCCGAGGTCCTGGAAGGCCCGTACCGCCTCCTCGGGATCGGTGTGCACGTCGCTCAGCCACCAGCGCGGGTCGTAGGCGCCGATCGGCAGCAGGGCGAGGTCGAGGTCCGGGTGGCGGCGGCCGATCTCGCCGAACCAGTGGCCGTAGCCGGTGTCCCCGGCGAAGTAGACCCGCCGCCCGTCCCGCTCGGCGAGCACCCAGCCGCCCCACAGGGAGCGGCAGGTGTCCAGGAGGGTGCGCTTGGACCAGTGGTGGGCGGGGACGAACTCGAAACGTACGCCGTCCAGTTCGGCCGCCTCCCACCAGTCGAGCTCGGTGACCCGGGCGAACCGGCGGCGGGTGAACCAGCGGCCGAGCCCGGCGGGCACGAAGACCGGGGTGCGGCGCGGGAGGCGCCTGAGGGTGGGCGCGTCGAGGTGGTCGAAGTGGTTGTGGCTGATGACGACGGCGTCGACCGGCGGCAAGTCCTCCCAGCGGACCCCGACGGGGGTGAGCCGGGCCGTGGTGCCAAAAACGCGGCGCGACCAGACGGGGTCGGTGAGCACGGTCAGGCCGCCGATCCGCACCACCCAGGAGGCGTGCCCGGCCCAGGTGACGGCGAGGGTGCCGGGCCCCGCGTCGGGCAGCGGCCCGGGGGCGAAGGGCAGCAGCGGGATGTCCCGCAGCCCCTCGGGCCCGGGGCGGACGGCGCCCTCGCGGGCGAGCCGGGCCAGGGCGCGCACGCCCGGCAGCGGCGCGGTGAGGCGGTCGGCGAAGGAGCGCGGCCAGTCGTGGCGCACCCGGCCGAGCGGCTGGAGCGCGGGTGCGGGCGGCGCGGGATGCGGGGCCCGGGCGGGCCGGGCGGTCTGTTCCGTCATGGCCGGGACCTCCGTCACGGGCGGGAGAGTTCGTCGAGTGCGGCGGCGAACGCGCCCAACACCCGCTCCACATGGGGGGATTCCTCGGGGCGGGCGGCGGCGAGGGTCTCCGCGCGCTCCGCCGGGCCGGTCCCCAGGAAAGCCGCGGTGTCGAACCGGACGCGCAGCGCGCCGAGTTCGTCGCCGAAGCGGTGCCCGCCCGCGACGGGGGTGCCGAGCCGCCGGGTGAGGTGGTTCTCCAGCTCCAGCGAGTCGGTGACCCCGCGGGCGGCGAGGCCGGCGCGCAACGGCCCCAGGTCGGCGTAGAGATGGCGGCCCGCCTGCGGGGGCCGGGCGAGCGCCCCGGCGGCGAGGACGGCGCGGTGGGCCGCCGCGGCGAGGGCGCCGTGCAGGGCGGCCGTGGTCGCGGTCCGTACGGTGACGTCCTCGGGTTCGTCGAGGGCGTGGGCGGCGGCGGGGGCGACCGGGCCTGCGACGAGCGCGCCGAGCGCGGTGAGGATGTCGAGGGTGCGGGCCCCTCGGTCGGTGTAGCGGTCGGCGCGGGTGGGGGCGGTGGGCGGCAGGCGGGCGACGGCGCAGGGCCAGGCGGCCGGGGTGAGGGCGCCGGAGAGGTCGGTGAGGACGGTGACGTCGTCGGGGCACATCTCGGCGGGGCTGAGCAGCACCGTCTCCCGGGGACGGTGCAGAGTGTCGCGCCAGGTCTCGTCGCTGATGATGTGCAGCCCCTCGGCGACGGCCGCCTCGCACGCCTCGCGGACGAGTTCGGGCGGGGCGACGGTGGCGGTGGGGTCGTCGGCGACGGAGAGCAGGAGGAGGCGGGGGGTGCCGCCCTCGGCGCGGATCCGCCGCACGGTCTCCAGGAGGGCGTACGGGTCGGGGACGCCGCCGCACTCGGCTGGTGTGGGCACGTGGTAGGCGGGCCGGCCGAGCAGCCGGGCCTGCGCGGTCCACCAGGCGGGGCGGGGCCGGGGCATCAGCAGGTCGCCGCCGTGGGCGGCGATGAGCGCGAGCAGCAGCGGGGCGGCGCCGGGCGCGGCGACGACGTCCTCGGCGTGGGTGCGCAGGCCGCGGCGCCACCAGTGGCCGGCGGCGGCCTGGCGGAGCACCGGCCCGCCGCCGGGCGGTTCGGGCGCGGTGCGGTCGGCCGCAGCGGCGAGCAGCGCGGCGAGGCCGGGCAGCACGGGGAGGCCGGACTCCGGGGCGGGTGGCCCGTAGCGCACCGGGCCGCGCCCCTCCGGAGCTGTCTGCCGCATCGCCCTGACCTCCTGGCCTCCCGGACCACTGGGACTCCCGGGACTCCACAGACCCCCGTGCCCTTTATACGGTTATACGGAGGTTCGGGACATCTCGCCGCCCGGCCAGGGTCAGGCGAGGGTGACGGGGTGCCGGACGATCGCGTCGAAGAGGTAGCCCTGGGTGTTGGGGACGGCCCGCTCGGGCTGCGTGTTCCCGGCCGCGTCGGTGACCCGGGAGAGCAGCGTGGCGGGTCCGGTGGCGCGCGGGCGCCAGGAGGTGGCCCAGCGGACCCAGCCGGCCCGGCGGGGCGGGTCGAGCAGCCGGGCGGGCCGCCAGTGGGCGCCGCCGTCGGTGGACACGTCCACCCGGCGCACGGGCGCGTGGGCGGACCAGGCGCGGCCGGAGAGGAGGTGGGTCCGGTGTGCCTCCAGGGTGGCGCCGAAGGGCAGTTCGTAGGCGCTCTTGAGGGTCTGGCGGGTGAGCGGGGCGCTGCCGCCGGGCGGGTGGGCGGCGCCGAACAGGCGGTAGTAGTCGGTGGACCAGGGCGAGGCGAGCGGGGTGCGGGAGACCTCGATGTCGCCGAGCCACTTGATGGAGGCGATGCCGATCCAGGAGGGCACGATGAGCCGGACCGGGTACCCGTGGTCGTACGGGAGGGGCTCGCCGTTCATCTCGTACGCGAGGAGGACGTCGTCCAGGGCCTTGGCGACGGGCAGCGGGCGGCGGACCCGGCCGAGGTCGACGCCGCCGGTGACGTAGGGGGCGTCGAGGCCCCGGGGCTGCACGGACACGGCGTCGGAGGCGATCCCGGCGAGCCGGAGCACGTCGGAGAGGCGAGCGCCGCGCCAGCGGGCGGCGCCGATCGCGCCGAGCGTCCAGGGGGTGCCGCTGACGGTCTCGCCCTGCTGGGTGGCGTAGAGGCTGCGGCCGTTCCCGGCGCACTCGACCAGGGCCGTCCGGGTGACGGCGGGCAGATCACGGAGCTGCCCGTAGCCGAAGCGGACGGGCCCGCGCCCGTGCAGCCCGTCGCCCCACACGGTCAGGCTCCAGGTGTCCGCGTCGAGGACGGGCGTGGCGGTGTGGTTGCGCACGAAGAAACGGTCCACGGGCGTGAGCGGACCGGTGCCCGCGAAGGTCTCGTAGCGGGCCTCGGCGTTGGTGCCACGCAGGGTGAAGTACGCGTCGGGCGTCGGCTTGACGATGCCGGGCACGGTCGCGGCGCCGGCGGGCACGCCGCCCAGGAGCGGCAGGACGGGGGCACCGGCGAGGGCCTTCAGCAGGGTGCGGCGGGCGGGCACGAACGGCCTCCTCGGCACGTCGGGGGCGGGGTCCGCCACACCTTAGGGGCGGACGGGGCACCGGGACGGGCCGTTCATGGAGCCGTCATATGAACATCCGTCAGGTCGGGGGGCGGGGGCGGGGGCCCGCTCGGGCCGGTCGGGGCGGGGCGGGTTCGGACGGACCGGCCCGGACCGGGCTCGAACCGCGCATCCGCTCGCGGTGACGCGCGACGAGGCCAGTCCAGTACTGTGCCGCGATGACCAGCGACAGTGCCGACCGAAGCGAACCTTGGGACGGTGCATGGGTACGTGCCCGTGCCGCGGCCATGGCCCAGGAAGATCCTGAGTGCCGGCGCTTCGGGGCCTCCGCTCATCGATACCGGCTTCGGCCGCCACTGGCCGAGGCGACGATCCGGTTGTTCGAGTCACTACACGGTGTCCGGCTGCCCGATTCCTATCGGAGCTTCCTCAAGGAAGTCGCCGACGGAGGAGCGGGCCCGGACTACGGGATCGTGGGTCTGGTGGAGGAAGTGGACGACGAGGAGGCCCTGTACGACCTGCGAGAAGAGGATCGGCGTGCGGGCTTCTTGTCCACGCCTTTCCCGCACACCGGCGAGTGGCCCGGACCGGGCAAGAAGGGCAACGCCGACTACTCGGTCGAGGGGAGTCTGGTCATTGCGGAGGCGGGCTGCGGCATGTTCCACCGCTTGGTCATCACGGGGAGCAACACCGGCCAGGTGTGGTTCGACGACCCCGACTGGGGCGGCCTGACTCCAGGCCCGGACTTCCGCGACTGGTACTCCGCATGGCTGGCTACGACCTGACCAGCGACGGGTGACGGCGGCGGGTTCAGTGGCGGCCACAGCGGCTGCCTGGGCAGTGACAGAAAGGCCGCCGACCAACACCACGGCAATTGCAGAGCTGCCGAGAACGCGACTTTCAACAGCAGTACCGGCCAACCGGAAAAAGCCGCGAACCAGCCAACCGAAACGATCGATCAAGTGTAGGAAAAGAACCTTTCCCACCAGGTGTAACCGCTCGACTGATGGGGCGTCGAATGCCGTCCGTCATACTCGCCCGTACAGTACTTCTTCGGAATGAAGACGAAACCGTGCGACCGGAGCGAGGTCTCGATGCATTCCTTTTCGGAAGGTGACAGGGCACCACCCTCGACGGCATGGTCCAGGTCATCCCATTTTCCGGGATCCATCCCCAAAGGCCCCACGACAACCGAAGCCATATCCCCGAAATTACTGAACCACACGACGAACCCGGATCCCTTTTCCGTACATTCCGGCAACACAGTAACTCGCCAGCTCGCCACAGAATCCTCTATGGTGGCATAAAAGCACTCTCCAAAACGATCGGCAAAATCTTCTTCAATCAGTCCAATCCTGCGCTTCAGGGGTCCCCAATCGGGAGCCTGGGGATTCTGATAGGTTCCCGGCAAATTATCCAGCTCAAGAAAAAGAGACATGCATTCATCGGCATTCAATTCAAAATAACTTCCCGTGCTAGTGGACAATAGAGCGGAGCCTTAAGAAGGAAGGGGGATCCCAGCCCTATGCACCAGGCATGCTCTCCGGTCGATTCTATGCCTCGCTCATGACCGCTGGACCATGCCTTGTCGATCAGAGTCAGCAACTTACCTTGATCCTTCGCTTTGAAGATTGAATGCGAATCCTTCCCAGTGTCGTATGGGCGAGTACGGGTCATGACATGTTCAGTACCGTGCTCATTCCTCTCACCCATCCCGTCGCAGAGGGCACCGGCAACGACATCCAGGCCGTCCTCACCGAACCCGGCGGCGGCATCAAGCACGTCGCCCGCCTCGGGAAGAACGGCACCTGGACCAAGTTCGGCGACCTCGCCCCCGTGCTGGGCACCGGCGAGATCCGCAGCGTCAGCGCCGCGTCCGCCGACGACGAGTTCCACACCACGGTCATCAGCGGCGGCACCAT
>NZ_JBEZHM010000017.1:0-138034 GCF_040650575.1 Streptomyces sp. NPDC048659
GGCAGGGGGTGTCCGGACTGCGACCTCCGCTTCGCTTCGCTCGCTCCGGGCGCCGCCACGTCCGGACACCCCCTGCCCCCGCGGAGACTCCGGCGCCCTTCCCGCCGTCGTCCGCTTTCCGAGGAGGGTGAGCCAGAGGGTGAGGGTGCTTCGGAGGTCCTGTGGTCGTACGAGGGCGTCCACGTGGCCGTGGGCGTGCTGGTCCTCCGCCGTGTACGCGGCGGGGTCGGCGTCCGGTGGGCGGACCCGGGAGCCCGCGAAGGCCACCTGGGCGGACGGCAGGGCCAGGATCACGTCGGCGCCCGCCCCTACGGTGGCCCAGCCGCCGCCGGTCGACGGGTCGCGCAGCACCGTCACATGGGCCAGGCCCGCCGCGCGCAGCCTCGTCGCCGCCGCGGCGATCCGCTGGAGCTGGGTGAGGGCGATCATGCCCTCCTGCATCCGGCTGCCGCCCGTCGCCACCAGGGAGAGCAGGGGCAGGCGGAGGGTGGCGGCCGTGTCGTAGGCCGCCACCAGGCGGTCGCCCGCCGCGCGGCCGAGCGAGCCGCCGAGGAAGCCGAACTCGAAGACCGCCAGGACGCAGGGCCGGCCGCCTACGGTCGCCCTGCCGTACGTCACGGACTCGTCCTCGCCGGTGCGTTCGGCGGCCCGGGCCCGGGAGGCGTCGTAGCCGGTCCAGCCGAGGGGGCCGTCGGGCGGCTGGTCGGCGGGTGGCGCGGGGGCCGGTTCGAAGGCGTCGGCGACCAGGGCGACGGCCTCGCGGGCGGTGAGGCGGTCAGCCATCGAGGGCCTTCTTGAGGATCTTGCCCATGTCGTTGCGGGGCAGCGCGGTCAGGTAGCGGACCTCGCGCGGGCGCTTGTGCGGGGCCAGCAGCCTCGTCACGTGGTCGGCCAGCTCCTCGGGGCCCGGGGGCCGGTCGGGGTCGGCGGGGACCACCCAGGCCACGATCCGCTCGCCCAGGTCGGGGTCGGGCACGCCGGTGACGGCCGCCTCGCGCACCCCGGGGTGGTCGAGCAGGGCGTTCTCGATCTCGCCCGCCCCGATCTTGTAGCCGCCGCTCTTGATGAGGTCGGTGGCCTTGCGGCCGACGATCCGGACGTGGCCGTCGGCGTCCCGTACCGCCATGTCCCCGGTGCGGAACCAGCCGTCCTCGGTGAACGCCTCCCTCGTGGCGTCGGGGCGGTTGAGGTAGGCGGTGAAGAGGTTCGGGCCCCTCACCTGGATTTCGCCGATCGTCTCGCCGATCCTCTCGCCGATCGACTGGGTGGGGGTGGGGTGAGGGGGTTCTTCTTCCGTCACCAGGCGGAGGTCGACTCCTGGCAGGGGGAGTCCCACCGAGCCCGGGCGCGGGGGGCCGGCCAGGGGGACGGAGGTGTTCATGAGGGTCTCCGTCATGCCGTAGCGCTCGATCACCGTGCGGCCGGTCGCCGCGGTGATCCGCTCGTGGTCGCGGACCGGCAGCGCCGCCGAGCCGGAGACCAGCAGCCGGGCGCCGGTGAGGGCCTTGACGAGGGCCGGGTCGTGGGGGAGGGCCTCGGCCAGGCGGTGGTACATGGTGGGGACGCCGAACAGCATGGTCCCGCCGTCGCCGAGTTCCCGGGCGACGCCCTCGGGGGAGAACGCGCCCAGGTGGCGGACCTCGCCGCCGCGCCGCAGCGGGCCGAGGATCCCGAGGACCAGGCCGTGCACGTGGAAGAGGGGGAGGGCGTGCACGAGGACGTCCCGGCCCGTCCACCGCCAGGTGTCCGCCAGGGCGTCCAGGGAGGCGGTCACGGCCCGGCGGGAGAGGACCACGCCCTTGGGCGGGCCGGTGGTGCCGGAGGTGTAGACGATCAGGGCCGGGGATTCGGGGGGCCTCGGTGCCTCCTCGGCGCGGCGGGCGTGGGCGTGGGTGTCCACGTCGATCCTGGGCAGGGCCGCCGCCTCCCGGGGCAGGGTGTCGGCCGCGCCGGCGAGTACGGCCGCCGGGCGGCTGTCGTCCAGGATGTGGCGCAGCTCCGCCGAGCCGGTGCGGGGGTTGAGCGGGACGGCGGGGACCCCGGCGAGCAGGCAGGCGACGACGGCGACGGCGGTCTCCGGGGTCGGCGTGGCCCAGACCGCGTACCGTCCGGGGCCGGTCAGCCGCGCCGCCAGGGCGGCCGAGGCGCGGGCCAGTTCCGGGTACGTCAGGGTCTCGTCGCCGAACCGCAGGGCCGTGCGGTCGAGTGCGGCCCCCAGGGCCGGGAACAGGGCGCTCATGGGGGCATTCTGCCCACCTGTCAGGGGCGGCGCGCTGCGACCTTGCTCACCTCGGGGCCGGGTCGCCCTCGGGGCGGACGTTCCGCATCCGGCCGTACGCGTAGACGCAGCCCGCGAGGGCGAGGTCGGACAGCAGCATGAAGCCGATCGAGTACGAACCCTTGGCGCTGTAGATGGCGCCCATGACGAGGGGCGGGACGAAGCCGCCGAGGCCGCCCATCGCCCCCACGATGCCCGTGACGCTGCCCACCTTGGCCTGCGGGGTGACCTGGGAGACCAGGGCGAAGACGGAGCCGCTCGCGGTGCCGAGCCCGGCGGCCATGAGGAGCAGGGCGGTGGTGCCGCCCGGGTTCAGCGGCGGGTCGAAAGCCTGGACGATCGCCAGGAGGGCGACGACGGCCAGGGCGACGGCCGTCACCAGGGCGGGGTGGACGCGGTCCGAGAGCCAGCCGCCGATGGGGCGGAAGACGACGGTCACCAGGGCGAACCCGGCGGCCTTGGTGCCCGCGTCGGTGGGGTCGAGCTCGTACCAGGTCTTCAGGTACGTGGGGAGGTAGACGCCGAACGCCACGATGCCGCCGAAGCCGATCGCGTACAGCGCCGACAGCTCCCAGGTGACCCGCAGCCGGCCGGCCTCGCCGAGGCGGTGGGCGAGGGACGCGGCGGGGACGGGGCGGTCGGGGCGGTCGGTGATGAGCAGGGCGGCGAGCACGGCGTACGCGGCGAGGGCGACGGCCACGACGAGGAAGGGGAGGTTCTCGCCGTGCTTCGCGATCCTCGGGGTGAAGTAGCCGGACAGGGCCACGCCGCCCATGCCCATGCCGAAGATCCCGAGGGCGAAGCCCCGTTTGGCGGGCGGGAACCAGGAGTTGACCAGCGGGATGCCGATGGCGAACGTGGTGCCGCCGATGCCCAGCAGGAAGCCGACGACCAGCATCAGGGCGTACGAGTCCTTGACGACGGTCAGCAGCAGGACGGGCACGATGGTGAGCGCCGCGGCCAGCGGGAACATCTTCCGGGCGCCGTACCGGTCGGTGAGCGCGCCCGCCGGGATCCGGCCGAGCGAGCCGACCAGGACGGGGACGGCGACGAGCAGCGACTGCTCGAAGGAGCTCAGCGAGAGCCGGTCCCCGTACCAGCTCGCGAGCGGGGCGATCAGGTCCCAGGCCCAGAAGGTGAGCGTGAAGCCGATGGTCGCCAGGACGAGGTTGCGGTAGGCGGCCACGGGGATCTTCGCTTCGGTGTCCACGTCCCCAGTCAAGGGGCGGCGGCGGGCCGCTGCGCGCCGGGTTACGCCGGACGGGTCAGGGCCACTCCGTGACGGCGGGCGGGGTGCCGTCGTCCGCCGCGCGCAGGCGCAGGCCGTTCTCGTCCGCCGTCACCTCGACGGTCACGGAGCCGACGCCTGGGCGGCGGTGCGCGGCGGCGAGGGCCCCGCGCAGGGCGCCGAGCAGCCGGTCGGCGGAGGTGTCGTCGGCGAGGGTGTCGACGGCGCCGGAGAAGTGCACGGAGGGCTGGAAGCCGAGCAGGGCGGCGGCCCCGCCGGTCTCCCGCAGCACCCGGCCGCGGAAGGAGGTCGGGGCGTCCGCCGGGGGCTGCTGGAGGGCGAAGATCGTGGTGCGGACCTCCTGGATGGTGGAGTCCAGCTCGTCCACGGCCCGTTCGAGGAGGGTGTCCTCGTCGGAGGCGCCGTCGGCCCTGCGGCGGGTCGACTCCAGCATCATCTCGGTGGCGAACAGGCGCTGGACGACCAGGTCGTGCAGGTCGCGCGCGATCCGGTCGCGGTCCTCGTAGACGGCGAGCCGCTCCCGGTCGTGCTGCGCGTCGGCGAGCACCAGGGCGAGGGCCGCGTGGGAGGCGAACTGGGCGGCGAGCAGCCGGTCCACCGCCGTGTAGGGGGCGTCGCCGCGCCGCCGGGGCAGGGCGAGGGTGCCGATGAGCTTCCCGCCGCTCTGCAGCGGCAGCATCATCGAGGGGCCGAAGCGGCTGCGGACGTGGGTGGTCATCCGGGGGTCGCTGGCCGAGTCCTCGATGAACACCGGCTCGCCGCCGAGGAGCTGGACCAGGACGGGGGAGCCGGGGGCGATCGCGGTGCCGACGAGGTCGCCGGGGTCGTCGGTGGTGGAGGCGGCGACGATCTCCATGCCGCCCTCCTCGGTGGGCTGGAGCACCACCCCGGCGGAGGCGCCGGCGAGCAGCCTGGCCCGCTCGGCGACGGTCATCAGGGCGTTCTCGGCGGGCTCCTCGGCGAGCAGGGCCGTGGTGACGGCGGCGGCGCCCTCGATCCACCGCTCGCGCTGCCGGGCGGTCTCGTACAGGCGCGCGTTGCCGATGGCGATGCCCGCCTGGGTGGCGAGGACGCGCAGCAGGCTGCGGTCCTCCTCGGTGAAGGAGCCCTCGTGCCCGCCGGTGAGGCGGAGGTGGCCGAAGACCTCGGTGTGCACGCGGATGGGCACGGCGAGGACGTCGGTGCCGTCGGCGTCCTCGGCATTGGCGTCATCGGGTCCCTCGGGGAGCGGCTGCCCGTCGCCGCCGGAGGTGTACCGGTCGGTGACGGTCCCGCGCTCGGGGTCGAGGACCCCGAGCGTCCCGGAGCGGGCGCCGGTCAGCTGGGTCGCGGTCTCCACGAGGTGCTGGAGGGTGCCGCGCAGTTCGAGCTCGCTGCCGACGCCGAGGACGGCTTCGAGCAGCACGGGCAGCCGGGGGACCGGGGAGGCGTCGGGCCGTCCGGGCCGTCCGGTGCGCGGCCGCTGCCCGGCACCGCTCTCGTCCATGATCGACATGGGGTCATTGTCGTACAAAACACCCTGCCCGTGGCTATTCGCTTTCGGCCAGCGGGTCGAGCACGAGCGGCTGGATCTTCCCCTCCAGCATCGCACCCAGGCCCAGCACGGCGCAGACGTCGGGCCGCTCCGCGATGTGCACGGGCATCCCGGTGGCCTCGCGCAGCATCTGGTCGAGCCCCGGCAGCAGGGCGCTGCCGCCGACCATCATGATCCCCCGGTCCGCGAGGTCGGCCACCAGGTCCGGCGGACAGTCGCGGAGCACCTTGCCGATGCCGTCCAGGACGGCGGTCAGCGGGGTCTGGATGGCCTCCCGCACGGCGGCGGTGTCGACGGTCACCGACCGGGCCAGGCCGGTGGCCACGTCGCGGCCGTGGATCTCGGTGTACGTCGGGCCCTGGAGCGTCAGGCCGTTGCCGTGCAGGGCCACTTGCAGCGGGCGCACCGACTGGCTCGGCAGCATCAGCTCGTGGTGGTGGCGCAGGTGCTGGACGATCGCGTGGTCGATGGCCTCGCCGCCGACCGGGACCCGCTCGGCGGTGACGATCGCGCCGAGCGAGAGCACCGCGACCTGGGTGGCGGCGGCCCCGCACACCATGATCATGGTCGCGGTGGGCTGCTCCACCGGGAGCCCGCAGCCCACGGCCGCCGCGATCAGGGTGTCCACCAGCTCGACCCGGCGGGCGCCGAGCCCGACCAGGGTCTCCACGGCGGCGCGCTGGGCGAGCGGGTCGCTGTCGTGCGGGGTGCAGGCGGCGGCGCGCAGCCGGGGCTTGCGGCGGAGCTGGCGGCGGAGCTTGTCGCCCAGCAGGTGACGGAGCATCCGCTGGGCCATCTCGATGTCCACGACGGTGCCGCCGGAGACCGGGCGGACCACCCGGATGTAGTCCGGGGTGCGGCCGGTCATCTTCTCGGCGAGCGCGCCGACGGCGATCAGCGCGCCGGTGCGGGTGTTGACGGCGGCGACGGACGGCTCGTCGACGACGAGTCCGGCGCCCTTGACGAAGACCCGGGTGCGGGCTGCCCCCAGGTCGACGGCGACATGGCAGCGGCGCAGCTGCTCAAGGCTGACGGTCACGGCGTTCCTCCGGAGTGCGGTGCTGGCACGGGCGAGGCGGTGCGCGGAGCGCGGTCCTGTTGGCATCGTGCTGCCGCCCCGGCCCGGGCGCGCGCTGTGCTGCGCCGCCCGGGGGTGCCGCTTCACTGACGGAGGGTCAGGCTCGGGTCAGTGCTTCGCGGGGTGTCGCGGGCGGCAGCCGCTGGAGCAGGCCCCAGGCGAACTCGGCCGAGCACGCCGAGCCGTCGGGCAGGGTCAGGTCCAGGCGGGTCAGCGTGGGGGAGGGCTGCTCGCGGACCCGGGCGCCGGGGAACGCCGCGTACACCTCGTCCACCGTGCACCGCCAGGGCAGCAGGTCGGCCGCCGTGCGCAGTTCGGGTACGGGGGAGCCCGGCGCCCTGGTCAGGGTCCGGGACCAGACGGCGCGGCCGGGACCGGCGCAGACCGTGAAGCGGAGCTCCGGCCAGAGCGGCACCGGCCACGCCCACGCCTCGTGCCCGGCCGGCAGCCCCGGGACCGGCCGGCGGGACTCCGGGGCGCCCAGCGCGGCGCGGTAGCGGTCGAGTTCGCCCGGTCCGCGCCGGGCGTGCGCCCGCGCCTGCCAGCGCTTGTTCGCCTCGCGCATCGCGGTGCGGGTGGCGCCGAGCGCGCGCAGCGCGTCCTCGACGAGCTCCGGCTGGTGGTCGGCCATCCGGCGGAGCAGGACGAGCTGGAACTCGGCCGGTCCAAAGGGGGCGGCAGGGGTCATGCGCCCATCCTGCCCGAAGCGGGAGATTCGCGACGGCACGCCGCCGACCTGCGGTTTCCTCACAGGATCCTCACCTCTGCGGCTATCTGCCGGGCCGACGGGACGCATAGCCTGCGGGCGCCATGGACTACTGCCACTCGTGCCGACGGCATCTCAACGGCGCCCTGGCCTGTGCCGGCTGCGGGACCCCCGTCGAGGAGCTGCGGCACCGCGCCCCCCGCCCGGCCGCCGCGCCGCAGCCGCCGCCCCCGACACCGCCCGCCGGGGCGCAGTTCGGCGCCGCGTACGAGCTCGGCCCGCTGGAGCCGCCGGGGCGGGCCGCCGCACGCCGGGGCGCGCGCGGCGCGGGCCGGAGCGGGCGCCGGGCGCGGGCCCGGCGCGGGCGCGCGGTCCTGCTCGGCACCCTCGGCCTGGTGCTCGCGGCCGGGGCGCTGAGCGCCGCGCGGCTGGCCCTGGAGCCGGACGCGGGCGGCCCCGCCACCGCCGTCCAGGAGGCGGACGGCGTCGAGGCGCCCCTGGACCCGGAGCAGCCGCCGCCCTCGGAGAGCGCCGCGCCCCCCGACGGACCCGAGGGCCCCGAAGACCCCGACGCGGTCGGGAGCACCGGGCCCCCGGCCCCCGCCCCGACGTCCACCGGCCGCGCCTCGCGCGGCTCGGGCGGCGGCACGGGGACCGGCCCCGGCACGGGCTCCGGCACGGGGGATACGGGGGAGGGGGCGGGCTCCGGCGCCTCGCCGCGGGCCACCGGCGGCTCCCCGCGCGCGACCGGCACACCCACGGGCCCCGCCGCGACACCTTCCGGGACGCCCTCGGGCACCACCACACCCACGGCGACCGGCCCCGCCCCGACGGCGACGGGCCCGAGCGGCCCGCCGACCCCGGCCCCGAGCCCGTCACCGACGTGCACCCGCTTCCTGTGGTGGTGCGTCTAGGGCCTGTCGGCGCCCGGCGCGACTAGGGCCTGTCCGGCGGATCATGGCCGGGGTCGCGGCGTCTGGCACGGCACCTCGCCGCGTTGCCGAAACGCCCCAATAGCTCCGCTATCGAGACGCTCCGGCGCCTTGCGATGCACCGCACCAGACGCCGCGCCCTGTCCGACCCTGATCCGCCGGACAGGCCCTAGACCGTGCCGAGCATCCGCTTCAGCAGGTCGCGCAGGAGGGTGCGCTCGGTCTCGGTGAGTTCGCCGAGCGGCTCGCGGGCGAAGTGCAGCGAGTCGCGCAGCCGGCGGGCGACCTCGCGGCCCTCCTCGGTGGGGGCGGCGACCTTGACCCGGCGGTCGGCGGGGTCGGGGCGGCGCTCCGCGAGGCCGCGGGCCTCCAGCCGGTCGATGATCCCCGTCACGTTCGACGGCTCGCACTTCAGCTTGTCGGCGATCTTCCGCATCGGCGTGGGCTCCAGGGCGAGCAGGCCGAGGACGCGGGCCTGCGCGCCGGTGAGGGCGTGCCGGGCGGCGGCCTCCTCGTACTCGTCGTGGTAGCGCGCCACGACGGTGCCGATGAGCTCCACGACTTCCAGCGTCAGGGGGTCCGTACGTGTGGTGGGCATGGCCGCATCGTACTCCGATACTTGACAACATGAAATATTGAGGCGCATGGTTGTTTGAGTTCATGAAGCATTCTTAGGAGGCTCCGCCGATGTCCGCACTGCCCGCGTCCAGCCGTGAGTGGCACCTCGTCTCCCGTCCGCATGGCTGGCCCGTGCCCGCGGACTTCGCCCTGCGCGAGACCCCGGTCGCCGAGCCCGCCGAGGGCCGCGTCCTCGTGCGCAACCTGCACTTCTCCGTCGACCCGTACATGCGCGGCCGGATGAACGACACCAAGTCGTACATCCCCCCGTTCCAGCTCGACCGCCCCATGGACGGCGGCGCGGTCGGCGAGGTCGTCGCGTCCAACGCGGAGGGCTTCGCGGTCGGCGACCACGTGCTGCACGGCCTCGGCTGGCGCGAGTACGCGGAGGTGCCCGCCCAGCACGCCACCAAGGTCGACCCGGAGCTCGCCCCCCTCTCCACGTACCTCGGCGTCCTCGGGATGCCGGGCCTCACCGCCTACGCGGGCCTCTTCGAGGTGGCCTCCTTCAAGGAGGGCGACGCAGTCTTCGTCTCCGGCGCCGCCGGTGCCGTCGGCAGCCAGGTCGGCCAGATGGCGAAGCTCAGGGGCGCCTCCCGGGTCATCGGCTCGGCCGGCTCCGACGAGAAGGTCACCTGGCTGGTGGAGGAGCTCGGCTTCGACGCCGCCTTCAACTACAAGAACGGCCCGGTCGCCGAGCAGCTCCGCGCCGCCGCCCCGGACGGCATCGACGTCTACTTCGACAACGTCGGCGGCGACCACCTCGAAGCCGCGATCTCCTCGCTCAACGTGCACGGCCGCGCCACCCTCTGCGGCATGATCGCGCAGTACAACGACACCGAGCCGGTCCCCGGCCCGCGCAACATGGCCATGATCATCGGCAAGCGGCTGCGCCTCCAGGGCATCCTGGTCGGCGACCACTACGGCCTCCAGCCGCAGTTCGTCCAGGAGGTCGGCGGCTGGCTGCGCTCCGGCGAGCTGAAGTACGGCGAGACCGCCGTCGAGGGCATCGAGAACGGCGTGGACGCCTTCCTCGGCCTGCTCCGCGGCGAGAACACCGGAAAGATGATCGTCTCGGTGACCCGTTAGTCTTCCCTCAGCCGTCGCGATCGTGGGCGCGAGTCGCGGCGAACGAAGAAGGAAGACACCAGCATGTCCATCCAGCACTCCGACGTCCTCTACACCGCCGTCGCCACCGCCGAGAACGGCCGCGACGGCCGGGTCTCCACCGACGACGGGCAGCTCGACGTCGTCGTGAACCCGCCGAAGGCCATGGGCGGCTCCGGCGCCGGCACCAACCCCGAGCAGCTCTTCGCCGCCGGGTACAGCGCCTGCTTCCAGGGCGCCCTGGGTGTCGTCGCGCGCAACGAGAACGCCGACGTGTCCGGCTCGACGGTCACCGCCGAGGTCGGCATCGGCAAGAACGACGAGGGCTTCGGCATCATCGTGAAGATCTCGGCGACCATTCCGAACGTGGACGCCGAGACGGCGAAGAGCCTCATCGAGAAGGCCCACCAGGTCTGCCCGTACTCCAAGGCCACCCGCGGGAACATCACCGTGGAGCTCGCGGTCTGATCACGGGATACCGTAGAAGGGGGCCGCACCCCGACCGACCGAGGTGCGGCCCTCCTTCACGTGTGCCCGCGCACGCCCGTCAGCGGGCCAGCAGGGCCCGTCCCACCAGGGCGAACGAGCCCTTCGGGTGGTCCCGGAACAGCGGCTCCGTGCCGATCAGCGCCACCGGCGCGCCGTACCCGGCCCGCCCGCTCACCGCCGCGGCCCGCCCGGCCGCGTCCGCCGGACCGCCCGTGCCGTCCGCCGAGGCCCGCCAGTGGCCCGCGACCAGCGGCGCGACCGGCGCGTACGTCAGCTCCGCCCGCACCCCCGCCCCGAGCCCGGTGAACCACAGCGGCCCGTAGACGAAGGCGTGCCCCGGGGCGCCCGAGGCCAGCGGTGAGTCCGCCGCGCGCACCCGCACCACCCCGTTGGCGTCCTCGTTGCCCGCGACGGCCGTGACCCGCAGCAGCCCCGCCGCCGCGTTGAAGGCGGCGCCGTCCGCCCCGACCGCGACCACGCCCGCGCCGCCCGCCCGCAGCGCGCTCCGCGCCGCCGGGGTCAGCTCCGCCCAGTCCAGGCCCCGCGAGACGTACAGCACGTCCCCGGGCGCCCAGCGGAAGCCCGCGTTCAGCCGCTCGGCCGACACCGGGACCACCTCGAAGCCCATCTCCCGCAGCGCGAACAGCTCGCCCGACGCCGCCGAGGCCACCACCCGGGTGCGGGCCAGCGGCGCCGTGCCCCGCTCCTTCGTGGCCGCGAACACCACCCCGTACCGCTCCGCGAGCTCCCGGGCCGCCTGCCGCGCCGAGCCCGGCACGACCGCCGCCCCGTGCTCCGTGCGGCGCACCGCGACCCCGCGCGCCAGCAGCGCGTTCAGCGCCGCCAGCTCCTTCGGGTCGTCCAGCCGCAGCAGCAGGTCGCCGCGCGGGGCGACCGAGCCGGTCGGCGCCGCCGCGTGGACCGCGCGCGCCACGGCCGGGACCGGGCCGCGCTCCACCGTCCGCACCGTCGCGCCCCACAGCCGGCCCAGGCTCCAGCCCGAGATGTCGTACATCGTCGACACGTCGGCGCTGATGTCCCGGCCGTCCGCCAGGATCACGTTGGCGATGCCCCGCTTCGGCTGCCGCAGGTCCACCACGTACGAGCCGTCCTTGGCCTGCCCCACCCGCACGTCGTTGGCGAGCAGGTGGTCCACCAGCCGCGCCGCCGCGACCGCCGACCTCTGCGAGCGCCCGGCGGGGATCACGTACGCGCGCGGGAACGTGGTCGTGTACACGTCCTCCGGGCCGATCCCCGGCACCCCGGGCACCGTCTCCGGCGACACCGGCCGCTGCGGCTCGCCCGCCGCGCCCCGCCGGAAGGTCTCGATCTGGTCCGCGAGCACCGAGGCGCGGTGCGCGTCCGTGTAGTCGAGGGTGGCCCGCATGGCCGCGCCCGCGATCGCCGTGTTGATCGCCGAGCGGCGGCGCAGCTCGGCCACCGGCAGCGTGTCGTACTCCTCGTTGTTCACCGCCATCGGGAACTCGACGGTGTGCGCGGCGACCGCGCCCTGGAACGGCATGTACTGCGGGGTGAAGATCGGCGGCCAGTCGTCCCAGCCCTCCGGCATGTCCCGGAACGGGATGACGGCGGGTTCGACGCCGTCCTTCGCCGGGGTGTAGCCGAGCCCGTTGACGGCCTTCTCCATGCCGAGCGCGTTGGCGTAGGAGTTCTTCAGGAACAGGTCGTACTCGTAGTTCTCGCCGTGCGGCGGGGTGGTCGGCTCGATCAGCGTGCCGTTGACGTAGCCGTGCAGGTCGAGCATGACGGCCGGCTGCTTGTCGATGGCGATCCGGCGGATGGCCCGCGCCTCCGGCTGGGAGGCGGTGACGAAGTCCCGGTTGAGGTCGAAGCCGTCGGCGTTGGCGCGGGTGCCCGCGATCCGGCCGTCCGGGTTGGCTGTCACGTTCAGGTAGATCCGGGTCCGGGCGAGCAGCCCGGCGGTCTTGCGGTCGGTGGCGGTGGCCAGCTCCTCGATGAGCTTCAGGGCCGCGTCGGTGCCCTCCCACTCGTTGCCGTGGATGTTGTTGTTGATGAGGACCGGCGTCTTGTACGCGGCCTTGATCCGGGGGTCCTTGGCGGCCGAGGCGGGCGCGTTCTCGATGCTCTCGCGCATCCGCTCCTGCTCGCGGCTCTGCCCGGCGGACTCCGGCGCGGTCACGGTGACCAGATACAGCTCGTGCCCGCCGGCCGAGCGCCCGGCGACCTCGACGCTGACCCGGTCGCCCAGCCGCTGGAGCGCGTTGAGGCGCGGCGCGAGCGCGTGATACGGGGCGAGGCCCAGCTTCAGCGACTTGTCGGCCGGGTCGGCGGGCGGCACGGTCAGGGCGGTCCGCCGGGGGTAGCCCGCGCCGGGGCGGGCCGCGGCGGCCGGGTCCGCGGCCCGGTCCAGGGTGCCGAGCGCCCGGGGCGGCAGGGAGGCCGCGGTGTCGTCGGTCCCGCCGTCCTCCCGTACGGGATGGGGCCGGGGGCCCGGCGGGCCCGGCGGCGCGGCGCTCGCCGGGAGCGCGGTCAGGACCAGCGCGCCGAGCGCGGCGCAGGTCGTGGCGATCAGAACGGAACGGGGTCGTGCCATGCGTGCGAACCTCCGTGATGGTCCGATGATCATTACGGAGGGGTCTACCGTCTCAACTCGGGAACAACAAGAGGGCGTCCGGTCGACCGCCGTTAGGGTGACCACCATGCGCGATTTCGGGGTGGGTTTCGGTTACCTGGTGCAAGGCCAGAAGTGGGTCGGCCGGCACGGGCGGTGGTTCGGCTTCGGGCTGCTGCCGGGACTGGTCACCTTCGTCCTCTACGTGGGGGCGCTCATCGGCCTCTTCTACGGCGCCGACGACCTGACGGCCTGGGCCACCCCCTTCGCCGACGACTGGAGCTCGCCCTGGCAGGGCGTGCTGCGCGGCACCCTGACCTTCCTGGTCTTCGCCCTCGGGCTCTTCCTCGCGGTGATCACCTTCACCGCCGTCACGCTCCTGGTCGGGCAGCCCTTCTACGAGTCGCTGTCCGAGGAGGTCGACCGCAGCCGGGGCGGCGACGTGCCCGAGTCGGGGCTGCCGCTCTGGAAGGACCTGTGGATCTCGGCCCGCGACAGCCTGCGGGTGCTGTTCCGGGTCGCGCTGTACGGCGTGCTGCTCTTCGCCGCCGGTTTCATCCCGGTGGCCGGCCAGACCGTCGTCCCGGCGATCGGCTTCTGCGTCTCGGGCTTCTTCCTCGCCGAGGAGCTGACCGCGGTCGCGCTCCAGCGCCGGGGCGTCGAGCTCAAGGAACGGCTGGGCCTGCTGCGGGGCCGCCGGATGGCCGCGATCGGCTTCGGGCTGCCGCTCACCCTCGCCTTCCTCGTCCCCTTCGTGGCCGTGCTGCTGATGCCGGGCGCGGTCGCGGGGGCGACCCTGATGGCCCGCGAGCTCAA
This sequence comes from Streptomyces sp. NPDC048659, assembly GCF_040650575.1. Classification (NCBI taxonomy): domain Bacteria; kingdom Bacillati; phylum Actinomycetota; class Actinomycetes; order Kitasatosporales; family Streptomycetaceae; genus Streptomyces; species Streptomyces sp. NPDC048659. The sequence goes on from NZ_JBEZHM010000017.1 coordinate 13,401, forward strand.
CGGGGAGACGGACGCCGAGCCGACGGACGCCGAGGCGGGCGCGGGCGCCCCTTCCGGCGCCTGAGCGCCCGCTCCCGTACGCCCGGCCCCCGGCCCCCGTCCCCCTCAGTCCAGCACCGGGTGCAGTTCCGGGCGGGAGTCCCACCAGGCCCGGTGGAAGTCGTTGGTGGGGACGTTCGCCAGATAGGCGCGGCCCGCCGCCCGGTACAGCAGCCCGGCCCGCCGCTCGGAGACCGCCGCCCGGTTCCAGGCGAGCCGGATGCGGCCCGTGATCGGGTCGCCCGCCAGCGGGCGCAGCACGGTCCCCTCGGCGGGCGGCGCCGTGGGCTGGCTCACCGAGATCGCCCGGCCGCCCGCGATCAGGTCGTAGTGCATCTTGCGGTCGGCGATCCGGTAGCGCAGCGTCGGGGTGAACCCGGCCTTGCGGCAGGCGGCGACCAGCGCCTCCGGGCCGCCGTCGTCGTCCTCCACCAGCGTCATCCACGTCTCGCCCGCGAGGTCCGCGAGCTCCACCCGCTCCCGCGCGGCCAGCGGGTGGGCCGCCGACATGCGCACGCAGAACGGCTCCTTGGGGATCAGGGTGCGGGCCGCGGTGCCCTCCGGCAGCGGCACCTCGTGGTCGTTGCACTCCCCGTAGACGATGGCGTCGTACTGCCCGGCGCCGAGCATCCGGCTGAGCGTGGTCACCGAGTGCTCGATGCTGACCGCGATCTCCTGGCCCTCCAGCTCCAGCTCCTGGTCCAGCTCCCCGAGCAGCCGGTCCACCAGCACCAGCAGGATGCAGCCGAGCCGCAGCGTCGGGTGCGGCTCGGCGGCGCGGGCGCCGGCCGCGAGGGCGTCCATCTCGCCGAGCACCCGGCGCGCCTTGGCCAGCACGAACTCGCCGAGCGGGGTGGGGTCCACGCCGTGCCGGCCGCGCACGAACAGCTCGCCGCCGGTGGCCCGTTCGATCCGCCGCAACTGCGCGGACAGCGCGGGCTGGGAGACCCCGAGGCGGGCCGCCGCGCGCCCCAGACTGCCCGTCTCCGCTATCCGGCAGACCGCTTCGAGATGCCTCAACTCCAGCTGCATTTCAGCAGCGTACGCAGCGGATGAGGGTCGGCGGCAGGGTTCGGCGGGACCCGACCATAACGCGCGTCTTATGTCCGGTGGGATGTCCCCGACTTGCCATGTCCACGCACATACTCGGGCGTCCCACCGTCTCCCCCCCCCACCCTGATCGGAGCAGACGTGCACCCCACCAGACTCTCGGCGGCCGTCGCGGCGCTCGCCCTCACGGCGAGCCTCGCGGGCACCCTCGCGGGCACCGCATCCGCCGCGGCGCCCGCGCCGCGGCCCGTACCGCCGGGGCACGGCAAGTCCCTCGCGCTGGCAGCCGCCGACAAGGCCGCCGACAGCGGCCTCGACGGACTGCGCCACGGTGTGGACGAGGAGCTCGTCCGCACCGCCGTCACCCCCTGGAGCGGCGGCCTGTACTACGCCACCTACCAGCGCACCTACAAGGGGCTGCCGGTGGCCGGCGGCGACGCCGTGGTCCTCTCCGACAGCGCGGGCAAGGTCCGCGACGTCACCTCCGCGCCCGCCCCGGCGATCAGGCTCTCCACCAAGGCCACCGTGAGCTCCGCCGCCGCGCTGGCCACCGCCCGGGGGCAGCTCGCCTCGGTCGAGAGCGCGAGCACCCCGGAGCTGACCGTGCTCCTCAAGGGGAACAAGCCGGTCCTCACCTGGCACACCCTGGTCGTCGGCCGCACCGCCAAGGACCTGCCGAGCTCGCTGGACACGTACGTCGACGCCCGCACCGGCGCCGTCGCCCGCGCCACCGACAAGATCCTGCACGCCGACGGGCGCGGCTACCACAACGGCAACGTCACCATCGACACCGCCGCGGGCTCCATGACCGACACCAGCCGCGGCTCCTTCAAGTGCGGCGGCCAGAACGGCAGCGCCTACACCGGCTCCTCGCCCTGGGGCAACGGCACCGCCAACGACCTGGTCACCGCCTGCGTCGACATCATGTACGCGGCCCAGCGCGAGTCCGACATGCTCAAGCAGTGGTTCGGCTACAACGGCCAGAACGGGCAGGGCGGCATGGTCCCGGCCCGCGCCGGGCTGAGCGAGGTCAACGCCTACTACGACGGCACCAAGACCACGTACGGGCGCAACCAGAACGGCACGATGCAGCTCACCGGCATCGACGTGGTGGCCCACGAGTACGGTCACGAGATCTTCGACCGCACCCCCGGCAGCTCCGGCTCGTCCAACGAGAACGGCGGCATGAACGAGTCCACCGGGGACATATTCGGCGCGCTCACCGAGCACTTCGCCAACAACCCGAACGACACTCCCGACTACACGGTCGGCGAGAAGCTGAACTTCCTCGGCGACAACAAGCCGATCCGCTACATGTACAACCCCTCGCTCGCCAACAACGACCCCAACTGCTACACCCAGTTGAGCTCGGGCACCGAGGTGCACGCGGCGGCCGGCCCGCAGAACCACTGGTTCTACCTGCTCGCCGAGGGCTCCAACCCGGGCGGCGGCAAGCCCGCCAGCCCCATCTGTTCCGGCGGCCCCTCCTCGGTGACCGGCATCGGCATCCAGAAGGCCGGCAAGATCTTCATGGGCGCGCTGCTGATGAAGACCTCGTCCTGGAACCACCTGGCCGCCCGCAAGGCGACCCTCTCCAGCGCCAAGAACACGTACGGCAGCGCCGAGTGCAACGCGGTGAAGGCGGCCTGGAACGCGATCGGCGTCCCCGCCCAGTCCGGTGAGACCGACTGCGGCGGCACCACCACCCCGGACTTCTCGCTGGCCCTGAACCCGGCCTCCGGCTCGGTCCAGCCGGGCGCCTCGGCCACCTCCACGGTGAACACGAGCACCACCGGCGGCAGCGCGCAGACCGTGCAGCTCTCCGTGAGCGGCGCCCCGAGCGGCACCACCGTCTCCTTCAGCCCGTCCTCGGTGACCTCGGGCGGCTCCTCGACGATGACCGTGCAGACCGGGGCCGGCACGCCCAACGGCACGTACGCGATCACCGTCACCGGCACCGGCTCGGCCACCCACACGGTGACCTACCAGCTGACCGTCGGCTCCGGCAACCCGCAGCCCGGCGGCTGCGACAACGCCGAGTACACGTACCAGGGCACCCTCGCCTCCGGTCAGGCCCAGGCCCAGCCGGACGGCTCGTACTACTACTCGGCCACCTCCGGCACCCACACCGGCTGCCTGCGCGGCCCGGCCGCCGCGGACTTCGACCTCTACCTGCAGAAGTGGAACGGCTCGGCCTGGGTCGACGTCGCGGTCGGCGGCACGGCGAGCGCCGACGAGGACGTCACCTACAACGGCACCGCGGGCTACTACCGCTATGTGGTCCACGCCTACAGCGGCTCCGGCGCGTACACGCTGGGTCTGAGCGCCCCGTAAACCGGGGTCGGGGCGCCGTCGCGGACCGGGGGTTCCGCGGCGGGCGCCCCGAGCCGGACGGCCGGTGGTCCCGCACCGGTCGTCCGGCGTTTCCGCGCGCCGGTCCTCCGGCGCGTCCGCGCGTGCCCCGGGCGCGCGCGGACTCCGCGCGCCGGGCGGCCGGTGCCTCCCCCGTCAGCGGCCGTCCGGCACCTCCGCCAGCGCGTACCCCGGCTCCGTGCCGCCCGCGTCGGCGGTCCTGCGCCCGTCCGGGCCCCAGGCGCCCGCGCGCCCGGCGCCGACACCGTCCTCGTTGGCCCCCAGCACGTTGCCGAGGACCACGTGCAGCCCGAAGTCCCGGGCCCGCGCCGGGTAGACCGTCTCGAACGAGTCGTTGCCGGCGCCCAGCACCGAGCTGGCCAGATAGACCGCGCAGCCGTCGGCGGCGGCCCGCTCGGCCAGCTCAGGGAAGCGGTTGTCGTAGCAGGTGGCGGTGGCGAACCGGACCCCGTCGAGCGTGAAGCGCCCGTCGGCGGTGCCCGGAGCGAAGACCTCCGCCTCCACCCCGTACAGGTGCCGCTTGTCGTAGCGGGCGAGGAGCGAGCCGTCCGGGCCGATCACCAGCGTGGTGATGCCCGGCCGCCCCGAGGCCGTCCGCACCGGCCCGTTGACGACGGCCGCCGCCCCCGCCTCCCGGCAGGCCGCCCGCAGCGGTTCGAGGCGCGGGTCGTCCTCGGTGAGGACCAGGGCGGGGGTGTCCCGGATCAGGCTCGGCTCGTAGCCGGTCAGGGCCAGCTCGGCGAAGACGACGACCCTGGCCCCCTCGGCCCCGGCGGCCCTGACGAGCCCGGCGGCGGTGCGGACGTTGGCGGCGATGTCCCCGGCGGCCGGGGCGAACTGGGTGGCTGCGACGATCATGGCCGCCATCATCCCGCGCCGCCGGGTAAGGATCAACAGAGCTGAGAGAGTATTAGCTCCGCCGGTCAGGACCCCGCCGCCACCGCCACGATCGCCCGCACCTGGGCGATGACGTCCAGCCGGTTGCGGACGAACTCCGGGTCGGTGACCGTCCCCGTCGCCGGGTCCGCGTTGGCGGCGCCGAACTGGAGCACCGGCGTGTGCACGTGCCCGCCGGGCAGCCCGGTCAGGCCGAGCCGGTCGCGCAGCAGGGTGGCCCGGTAGGCGATCTCGTTGGAGAGGTAGTTCCCGCCGCCGCCCGCCCGCGCCAGCGAGCCTGGTGTCGGGCCGTCGGGCCGCACCACGGGGGTGTCCGCGCCGGCCGGGACCTCGGTCACCGAGGTGTTGTCGTAGACCGGGAAGCGCCCGGTCGCCGCCGCCGTGATCGCCGCGTACGGGAGGGTCGTCGAGGTCCACTGGGGCTGCGCGGCCGGACCGGCCACGGGCACCGTCCCGGTCTCCGACACGTTCTCGTTGTCCGGGAAGCCGCCGCGCCAGGCGCCGTTGGTGCGCTCGATGTCGAAGCGGCCGGGGCGGCCCTGGCTGACCGTGGTGAAGAGGTCGACCTCCGCCAGGTGCGGGCGCAGCGTCCGCTCCACCGTGCCGTCCGCGAAGTCGGCCCAGCGGACCGGGAAGACGGCGGTCTCGACCCGGGCGAGCGAGCCGTCGGCGGTGCGCAGCCAGGTGCCATCCAGGGCGAGCGCGGTGGCCCCGGAGGGGTTGCTGATCCGCACGTCCCGGTCGAGCGTGAAGGGGTCGAAGCCGGTCAGCAGGATCCGCTTGACGCCCTTGCCCCCCTTGCCCGCCGGGTAGCGGATCGAGTCCTGCCCGCGCGAGGCGCGCTCCAGCCGGTCCATGAGCCGGGCCCGGCCCTCGTCGGTGACCGCGAACCCGGGGCGCCAGCCGCGCAGTTCGCGGGTGAGGGCGAGCCGGGCCCAGTACAGCGGCCGGTCGTCGTCCCGGGACAGGTCGCCGTGGAGCGGCCCGCGCCCCTGCGCCCGGTCGACGGCCCGCCGCCACAGCCCGGATCCGTACCGTACGACGGTGTCCTCGGCCTGCCGGACCGTGCGGGCGCGGGCCAGCGCGGCGGCGAACTCCGGTGCCAGGGAGTCGAATCCGCTGCGGCGCAGGACCTCCCGCGGCACGGCCCGGTCGAGCCGGGCCTCCTCGGCGGTGACGGCGGGGGCGGGATCCGGTGCGGGGGAGGGGGCGGCCGTGGCGGGCGGGGCGCCCACCGCGAGCGAGGCGGCGGCGAGGGCGAGGGCGAGCGTGCTGCGTATCGGGGACAACGAAGGTCCTTCCGTGCGGCGGTGACGGGCCGCCGGAAGTATCGCTTCCCCTCCCCGATTCCCGCCAGGACGCGCCCCGTTGTCCGTCAGGGGCGTCCGTCGGGCTCGTCCGTCAGCCCGGGTGCTTCGAGTCCTGCGTGAGCAGCGCCAGGAAGTCCCGGAAGGAGGCCCCCATGTCGACCGCGTCCGGGTCCAGCAGCCACTGGTACTGGAGCCCGTCCATGACCGCCGTGAGCAGCGGGGCGACCCGCTCCGGGGTGAGCCCGCCGGGCAGTTCGTCGCCGTACTCGGCGCGCAGCACGTCCGCCATGTTCTCCCGCACCTGGGTGTAGCGCTCGGTGAAGAAGGCGCGGGCCGGGTGGTCCTCGGTGACGCTCTCGCCGAGCAGCGCGGAGAAGGTCTGCACGATGCCGGGGCGCATCGCGTTGTACTCGACGAGCGACTCCATGAGGTCGAGCCGCCAGCGCTCCCGGTCCCGCCCGCCGCTGGTGTCCCAGCGGTCGCGCTCCTCCAGGACGGCGACGAGCAGCGCCTCCTTGGTCGGGAAGTAGTGCAGCAGCCCCTGCTGGGTCAGCCCGACCCGCTCGGCGACCGCGCCGAGGGAGGCGCCCCGGTAGCCGCGCTCGGCGATCACCGCCAAGGCGGCGCGGACGATCTCCGTCCGCCGCTCCTCGCTCCTGGCCCTGGCCATGGCTCCGTCCCCCTTCGAAGGTCCCTGTCAGGAGGACCGTACGGCATTCGATAGTAACGAAACAGTAACGTAACCTACCGATCTACAGGTAGGCGAGTCACCATGGCGGCACCAGCACTTCAACGAGGAGGTACGGCCGTGCCGGAGACGAACGCGGACATCGTGCGCGAGGAGGCCGTCGAGGCGGCCCTGGCCAAGCTCGACCTGGACACCAAGACCCGGCTGCTCGCCGGCCAGGACATGTGGTCGCTCCCCGCGCTGCCCGAGATCGGCCTGGCCTCCCTGGTCATGTCCGACGGCCCGATCGGCGTCCGGGGCGTCCGCTGGACCGCCGACGACCCCTCCGTGGCCCTGCCGTCCCCGACCGCCCTCGCCGCCACCTGGGACCCCGCGCTCGCCCGCCGGGCGGGCCGGCTGCTCGCCCAGGAGGCCCGCCGCAAGGGCGTCCACGTCCTCCTCGCCCCCACCGTCAACCTGCACCGCACCCCGCTCGGCGGGCGCCACTTCGAGGCGTACAGCGAGGACCCGTACCTCACCGGCGCCATCGGCACCGGCTACGTCCAGGGCGTCCAGGACGGCGGTGTCGGCACCACCGTCAAGCACTACGTCGGCAACGACGCCGAGACCGACCGCTTCACCGTCGACAACAAGATCGCCCCGCGCCCGCTCCGCGAGCTCTACCTGGCGCCCTTCGAGGCCATCGTCAGGAACGCCCACCCCTGGGGCATTATGACCGCCTACAACCGGGTCAACGGCACGACGATGACCGAGCACCGCCACCTCGTCAACGAGGTGCTGCGCGGCGAGTGGGGCTTCGACGGCTACAACGTCTCCGACTGGATGGCCGCCCGCGACACCAAGGGCGACATCGAGGGCGGCATGGACGTCGCCATGCCCGGCCCGCACACCGTCTACGGCGAGGCGCTCGCCGCCGCCGTGCGCACCGGCGACGTCGAGGAGTCCGCCGTCGACGCGGCCGTGCGCAACGTGCTCCGGCTCGCCGCCCGCGTCGGCGCCCTCGAAGGCGCCCCCGCCGCCGTCCCCGAGCCGCCCGCCGCGATCGACGGCGACGCCCTCGCCCGCGAGGTCGCCCGCCGCGGCTTCGTCCTCGTCCGCAACGAGAACGCCGCCCTGCCGCTCAGGCCCGGCACCGTCGCCCTCTCCGGCGCCGCCGCCCGCGACGCCCGGGTCCTCGGCGGCGGCTCGGCCCAGGTCTTCCCCGACCACGTCGTCTCCCCGCTCGACGGCCTCACCGCCGCGCTCCCCGACGGCGCCCTCACCTTCCACGTCGGCGCCGACCCCAGCGAGGAGCTCACCCCCGCCGACCAGGGCTTCACCCTCCGCGCGGTCTGCCGCGACGCGGCCGGCACCGTCCTGGGCGAGGGCACCCTGCCCAACGGCCAGGTCCAGTGGATCGGCGACGACCTCCCGGCCGGCGTCACCCACGAGGCCCTCGCCTCCATCGAGGTCATCGGCTCCTTCACGCCCCGCGAGACCGGCGAGCACTCCTTCGGCACCCGCGGCCTCGGCGCCTTCGCGCTCGCCGTCGCCGGGGAGACCCGCTACGAGGGCGTCCAGGCCATCGGCCCCGAGACCGACCCCTTCGAGGCGTTCTTCGGCTCGCCCGTCGAGCGCGCCCGGGTCGCCCTCACCGCGGGCGAGACCGTCGAGGTCTCCCTGCTGCACACCCTCGACAAGGAGTTCGCGGCCCCGCTCCCGGCCGTCATGTTCTCCTTCGTCCACCTCGGTCCCCGCCGTGACCCCGACGAACTGATCGCCGAAGCGGTCGAGGCGGCCCGCGCCGCCGAGACCGCCGTCGTGGTCGTCGCCACCACCGAGCGCGTCGAGTCCGAGGGCTTCGACCGCAAGGACCTCGCCCTCCCGGGCCGCCAGGACGACCTCGTCCGGGCCGTCGCCGCCGCCAACCCGAACACCGTGGTCGTCGTCAACGCGGGCTCCCCGGTCGAGCTGCCCTGGCGCGAGGAGGTCGCCGCCGTCCTGCTCGGCTGGTTCCCCGGCCAGGAGGGCGGCGCCGCGCTCGCCGACGTCCTCACCGGCGCCGAGGAGCCCGGCGGCCGGCTGCCCACCACCTGGCCCGTCGCCCTCGCCGACGTCCCCGTCACCGAGGTCACCCCGACCGACGGCGAACTCCACTACGAGGAGGGCGTGTTCATCGGCTACCGCGCCTGGGACAAGGCCGGCGCCGTCCCCGCGTACGCCTTCGGCCACGGCCTCGGCTACACCACCTGGACGTACGACTCCCTCGTCGTCACCGAGGACACCGCCACCGTCCGCCTCACCAACACCGGCGAGCGCACCGGCCGCGAGACCGTCCAGCTCTACCTGGCCCCGGTCAACGACTCCGTCGAGCGCCCGGCCCGCTGGCTGGCCGCCTTCGCGAGCGTCGAGGCGGGCCCCGGCGAGACCGTCGAGACGACCGTCGAGCTGCCGCGCCGCGCCTTCGAGATCTGGGACGAGGAGACGAACACCTGGACCCTCGTCACCGGCGCCTACCAGGTCCTGGCGGCGCACTCGCTGGCCGACGCCCGGCTGACCGCGACCCTGGAGCTCTGACCTCCCGGGTCCCCGAGACCGGCCCCGGGGCGGCACCTGACTCCCGCCCCGGGGCCGCGGCCCGTCCCGGCCCTGACGGGCCCGCGGCCGCTACGCCGTGCTGATCCGGCGGTACGCGAGCTCCGCCAGCCGCGCCTGGCCGTCCCGGCTCGGATGGAACCAGTCCCAGCGGCTGAGCTGCCCGTCCTCGAAGGCGAAGCCGAAGACCGCCCCGCCGTCGTAGCGGCAGCGCGCGTCCTTCGCGCACTCCTCGCGCAGCACCTCGTTGTACGCCACCACCCGGTCCCGCACCCGGTTCCGCCGCGCCTCCGCCGCCGGGCCCAGGTCCTCCGGGTCCGCCAGCATCGAGCCGCACACCCCGAGCCCCCACACCTGGCGCCCCAGCGGGCTGACCCGGCCGGTCGCCCACAGCCGCTTCAGGTCCGGCAGGCTCGCCACGTACACCTGCGCCTTCGGCGCCCCCGCCCGCAGCCGGCCCAGCGCCGCCGCGAACGAGGCCCGGAAGTCCTCGACCGGGGTCATCAGCTCGGGCCCGGGGCGGCAGGCGTCGTTCGCGCCCATCATCACCGTGACCAGCTCCGGGCGCCGGGCCGCCGCCGCGGCCATCTGCTCCGGCAGCTCCGCCATCCGGGCCCCGGTCGCGGCCAGGTTCCAGCTCTTCGCCGCCGCGCCCTCGGGCCCGAGCAGCCGCACCGCGAGGCTGCCGACGGCCGGATCGGTGCCGGTCGCCCAGGAGACCTCCGGGCAGTCGGACAGCACCCCGCAGGCGTCGAAGGCGCGCGTGATGGAGTCCCCGACCGCCGCCAGGGAGCCGGGGGAGGGGTCCCAGGAGGGTGACGGCTTCGGTGTCGGCCGGGGCGCGGAGGCGGCGGCCTCCGGGCGCCCGTCGCCCGCCGAGCAGCCCGCCAGCGTCGCGGCGCACAGCAGCGCGACCGCGGCGGCGGTGGTACGGATTCCCTGTCGCCCGCGCATCCCCGGGGCCCCTCCTCGGCGTCCTGGCGGGTGAAAGGTTCGTGTCCACCCGCTTCCGACCGACGGTACGTCACCGCGATGTGGGTGCGGCACGGTAGCTTTTCCCCCGTCGAACCAGAGGCGCCTCGGCCGATCGGGTCCGGTAAATTACATCACGTCACATGCTGTCCCCTTTTTGGGGGTTTGCGAAGATCTACGTCCGATGTGTTTACTGAGGCCGCTGGGCAAGGCGAACCTCGTCCCACACTGGAGGTCCCGGTGACGACACGTGGAGTCCTGTACGTACACTCCGCACCGCGCGCGCTCTGCCCGCACGTCGAATGGGCGGTCGCGGGCGTCCTCGGTGCGAGGGTCCAGCTCGACTGGATCCGCCAGCCGGCGTCCCCCGGCACCTGGAGAGCCGAGCTCTCCTGGCAGGGGCGCACCGGCACCGCCTCCACGCTGGCCTCCGCGCTGCGCGGCTGGCAGATGCTCCGCTTCGAGGTCACGGCGGAGCCCTCCGCCGCCGCCGAGGGCGAGCGCTACAGCGCCACCCCCGCGCTGGGCATCTTCCACGCCGTCACCGGCATCCACGGCGACATCATGATCCCCGAGGACCGCCTGCGCGCCGCCCTGGCCCGCGCGGCCCAGGGCGAGACGGTCCTGGAGGCCGAGATCGCCAAGCTCCTCGGCAAGCCCTGGGACGACGAACTGGAGCCCTTCCGCTACGCGGGCGAGGGCGCCCCGGTCCGCTGGCTGCACCAGGTGGTCTGAGCCCGCCCCGCACGGCACACGAAGGAGGCCCACCCCCGACCGGGGGTGGGCCTCCTTCGTATACGCGTCAGCCGGATCAGACCGAGCGGAACGCCAGCACCACGTTGTGGCCGCCGAACCCGAACGAGTTGTTGATCGCGGCGATCGTGCCCTGGGGCAGCTCGCGCGGCTCGTCGCGGACGATGTCGGCGTCGACCTCGGGGTCGAGGTCGGTGACGTTGATGGTCGGCGGGGCCAGGCGGTGGTGCAGCGCCAGGACCGTCGCGACGGTCTCGATGCCGCCCGCGCCGCCCAGCAGGTGGCCGGTCATGGACTTGGTCGCGGAGATCGCGACGTGGTCCAGGTCGTCGCCCAGGACCCGGCGCAGCGCCTTGATCTCGGCGACGTCGCCCTGCGGGGTCGAGGTGGCGTGGGCGTTGAGGTGGACGACCTCGGACGGCTTGAGGTCCGTCGAGTCGAGGAGGTTCCGCATCGCGGCGGCGATGCCCCGGCCGGTCGGCTCGGGCTGCGCGATGTGGTGGCTGTCGGCCGACAGGCCCTGGCCCAGGACCTCGCAGTAGATCTTCGCGCCGCGCGCCTTCGCGTGCTCCTCGGACTCCAGGATGACGACGCCGGCGCCCTCGCCGAGGACGAAGCCGTCCCGGCCCTTGTCGTAGGGGCGCGAGGCGAGCTCGGGCTCGTCGTTGCTCTTGGACATCGCCATCATGTTGGCGAAGGCCGCGATCGGCAGCGGGTGGATCGCCGCCTCGGTGCCGCCCGCGACGACCACGTCGGCACGGCCGGTGCGGATCATCTCGACGGCGTAGCCGATCGCCTCGGCACCCGACGCGCACGCGGAGACCGGGGTGTGGACACCCGCGCGGGCGTTCACCTCCAGGCCGACGTTGGCGGAGGGGCTGTTGGGCATCAGCATGGGGACGGTGTGCGGGGAGACGCGGCGGACGCCGGACTCCTTGAGCACGTCGTACTGGTCGAGCAGGGTCGTGACGCCGCCGATGCCGGAGGCGATCACGGAACCGAGCCGCTCGGGGACGATCTTCTCGTCCTCACCGGCCGGCGCGGTGTAGCCCGCGTCCGCCCAGGCTTCGCGGGCCGCGATCAGCGCGAACTGCGCCGAGCGGTCCAGCTTGCGGGCCAGCGGGCGGGGCAGCACCTCGGAGGGGTCCACCGCGGCACGCGCGGCGATCCGGACGGGCAGCTGCTCGAAGCGCTCGCCCTCCAGGGGCTTGACGCCGGAGCGGCCCGCGAGGAGGCCCTCCCAGGTGGAAGCGGAGTCGCCACCCAGCGGAGTGGTTGCGCCGATACCGGTGACGACCACGGTGCGATTGGTCGAGCTCACAGGAATTCTTTCTCCATGTGTGTGATGGTCGAAAAACGGCGCCACCGCTGGGTGGCGGGCCGGGACACTGGGGCTGGATCAGCCCTGGTGCTCGAGGATGTACGTGGTCGCGTCGCCGACCGTCTTGAGGTTCTTGACGTCCTCGTCGGGGATCTTGACGTCGAAGCGCTCTTCGGCGGCCACGACGACCTCGACCATGGACAGGGAGTCGACGTCCAGGTCGTCGGTGAAGGACTTCTCGATCGCGACGTCCTCGACCGGGATGCCGGCGATCTCGTTCACGATCTCCGCGAGACCGGCGACGATCTCTTCCTGGGTGGCGGCCATGGTGGCGCTCCTTCTTGTTTCTTTGTGTGTGCTGAGAAAAAACGAGGCGTCCGGAAGGATCCGGAGTGCCTAGGGGAGAGTAACGACCGTCGCGGCGAAGACGAGACCCGCCCCGAAGCCGATGATGAGCGCGGTGTCGCCGCTCTTCGCCTTGCCGGTCGCCAGGAGCCGCTCCATCGCGAGCGGGATCGAGGCGGCCGAGGTGTTGCCGGTGGTCTCCACGTCACGGGCGACCGTGACGTGCTCCGGCAGCTTGAGGGTCTTCACCATCGAGTCGATGATCCGCATGTTCGCCTGGTGCGGGATGAAGACGTCCAGGTCGTCCGCCGAGATTCCGGCGGCGTCCAGCGCCTGCTGGGCGACCTTCGCCATCTCGAAGACGGCCCAGCGGAAGACCGCCTGGCCCTCCTGCGTGATGGCCGGGAACTTGATGTCGCCCTGCTCGTTGAGCGGCAGGTTCGACACGTCGCCGATGTGGAACTCGTTCCACGGCACGGTCTGCTTGATCGTCTCGGACTTGTCGCCCTCCGAACCCCACACCGTGGGGCCGATGTGCGGCTCGTCCGAGGGGCCGACGACCACGGCACCGGCGCCGTCGCCGAACAGGAAGGCCGTGGCGCGGTCCTCCAGGTCGGTCAGGTCGCTCAGCCGCTCCACGCCGATGACCAGCACGTATTCGGCCGAACCCTCGACGATCATGCCCTTGGCGAGGGTGAGGCCGTAGCCGAAGCCCGCGCAGCCGGCCGAGATGTCGAAGGCGGCCGGCTTCCCGGCGCCGATCTTGTCGGCGATCTCGGTGGCGACCGCGGGGGTCTGCTTGAAGTGCGACACCGTGGAGACGACGACCGCGCCGATCTGCTCGGGGGTGATCCCGGCGTCCGCGATGGCCTTGCCGGACGCCTCCACCGACATCGCGGTGACGGTCTCCTCCGGGGACGCCCAGTGGCGGGTGGCGATGCCGGAGCGCGAGCGGATCCACTCGTCGGAGGAGTCGATCTTCTCCAGGATCACCTCGTTGGGCACCACACGGGTCGGGCGGTAGCCGCCGACGCCGAGGATGCGCGCGTACGGGGCGCCCTTGCTGGGCTTGATCTTCGCCATGCTTCTCGACACTCCTTGTCAGGCCGTGGCCGTCTCGGCGACAAGCGTGCGGGCCGCGTCGAGGTCGTCGGGGGTCTTCAGGGCCACGGTGGGGACACCGGGCAGGGCGCGCTTGGCGAGGCCGGTCAGGGTGCCGCCGGGGCACACCTCGATCAGGCCGGTGACGCCGAGCTCCTTGAAGGTCTCCATGCACAGGTCCCAGCGGACCGGGTTGGCGACCTGGCCGACCAGGCGGGCGATGACCTCCGCGCCGCCGGTGACGACCTGGCCGTCCTTGTTGGAGACGTAGCGCACGGCCGGGTCGGCCGGGGACAGCTCCTGGGCGGCGGCGGCCAGCTTCTCCACGGCCGGGGCCATGTGGTGCGTGTGGAACGCGCCCGCGACCTTCAGGGCCACGACGCGGCGGACGCCCTCGGGCTTGTCCGCCTCCAGGGCGGCGAGCTGCTCCAGGGTGCCGGCGGCCACGATCTGGCCGGCGCCGTTGACGTTGGCCGGGGTCAGGCCCAGCTTCTCCAGGTGCGGGACGGTCACCTCGGGGTCGCCGCCGAGCAGCGCCGACATGCCGGTCTCGGTGATCGCGGCGGCCTCGGCCATCGCCAGACCACGGGTGCGTACGAGACGCAGCGCGGCGGTGTCGTCGAGGACACCCGCGAACGCGGCGGCGGTGAACTCGCCGACGCTGTGACCGGCGACGGCGCCGGGGGACACGGCACCGAGACCGAAGGCGGCGCCGGGAGCGACGTCACCGAGGGCGGCGGCGGACAGCAGACCGGCGGCCACCAGCAGCGGCTGGGCCACGGCGGTGTCGCGGATCTCGTCCGCGTCCGCCTTCGTGCCGTAGTGGGCGAGGTCGAGCCCGATGGCGTCGGACCAGGCCGCGACACGGTCGGCGGCACCGGGGAGTTCGAGCCAGGGAGTCAGGAAGCCGGGCGTCTGGGCGCCTTGGCCGGGAGCGACGAGTACGAGCACCCTCACACTCTCTCTTGGGGACGGTCCCGGACGCCCGTGGGGACAAGGACGAAGAACCGTCGGTCGAATTGTTGGTGTTCGACAAAAGTCTAGGACTGCGTCTCCGCGTCGGCCAAGCGCCCGAGGATGAGCGCGATCCGCAGGGTGAACGCGGAGCGGACGTCGGAGGGTGACCAGCCGGTGACGTCGGTCACACGTCGAAGCCGGTAGCGCACGGTGTTCGGGTGGACGAAGAGCATCCGCGCCGCGCCTTCCAGGCTGCTCGCCTGCTCCAGATAGACACTGAGCGTTTCGAGCAGCGCCGAGCCCGCCTCCTCCAGCGGTCTGTAGATCTCCTCCACCAGCTGCTCGCGCGCCGAAGGGTCGGACGCGATGGCCCGCTCCGGCAGGAGATCGTCCGCGAGGACCGGCCGGGGGGCGTCCTGCCAGGCCGAACACGCCTTGAGCCCGGCGGCGGCGGCCTGCGCGGACCGGGTCGCGGCCAGCAGGTCCGGGACCACCGGACCGGCCACCACGGGACCCTGCGCGTACGGCCCGATCAGCGCCTTCGCCACGGCCAGCGGGTTGTCGTTGCCGCCCGCGATGACCACGAGCCGGTCCCCGAGGACGCCCGTGAGCACCTGGAGCTTGGCGTGCCGGGCGGCGCGCCGGATCGCCTCCACGGTCAGCTCGCTGTCGCCGTCCGGCGCCGTGCCGAGGATCACACAGACGTGGTCCGGCGAGTTCCAGCCGAGGGCGGCGGCCCGGGAGACGGCGCCCTCGTCGGCCTCGCCGGACAGCACCGCGTTCACGACCAGCGATTCGAGCCGCGCGTCCCAGGCGCCCCGGGCCTCGGCGGCCTGCGCGTACACCTGGGCGGTGGCGAAGGCGATCTCCCGCGCGTAGACGAGCAGCGCCTCGCGCAGGGTGCTCTCGTCGCCGGGGGCGGCCACGTCGTCGATGGCCGTCTCCATGACCTCGATGGTCGTGCGGACCATCTCGACGGTCTGGCGCAGCGTGATCGCCCGGGTCAGCTCGCGCGGCGCGGTCCCGAACACGTCGGTGGAGATCGCCTGCGGGGTCTCGGGGTGCCGGAACCACTCGGTGAACGCGGCGATGCCGGCCTGGGCGACCAGGCCGATCCACGACCGGTTCTCGGGCGGCATCGCCCGGTACCACGGCAGCGTCTCGTCCATGCGGGCGATGGCGCTGGCGGCGAGCCGCCCCGAGGACTGTTCGAGGCGCTTCAGGGTCGCGGCATGGGGGTGAGCGGCGTTCACTGGTTCAGACACGGGGACAAGACTGCCTTATCAGGACGGCGGCGTGCGGGGCCGGTCCGTTTTCACGGCCGCCCGCGCCGCGCCCGCCGCTACCGTGATCCCGTGATACGCATCCAGCGCGCCGGGGAGCGGTACCCCGGAGGCGACCCCGAGTCCGGGATCGACACCCGGCACGCCCTGTCCTTCGGCCGCTTCTACGACCCGGACAACCTCCGCTTCGGCGCGCTGCTCGCCGTCAACGAGGAGCGGCTGGCCCCGGGCGCCGGCTTCGACGAGCACCCGCACAGCCACACCGAGATCGTGACGTGGGTCGTCGAGGGCGAGCTGACCCACCGCGACACGACCGGTCACGCCACGGTCGTCCGCCCCGGCGACCTCCAGCACCTGAGCGCCGCCGAGGGCGTCCGGCACGTGGAGCGCAACGATGGCCCGGACCCGCTGGTCTTCGTCCAGATGTGGCTGGCCCCGCTGACCCCCGGCGGCGACCCGGCGTACGACGTGGTCCGGGGCATCGCCGACGCGACCCCGTACGCCCTCCCGGCCTCGGCCGCGATGCTGCACGTCCGCCGCCTGGAACAGGGCGAGCGCGCGGCGGTCCCGGACGCCGACTTCGTCTACGTCCACGTGACCCGAGGCACGGTCCGCCTGGACGGCGAGGAGCTGGCGCCCGGCGACGCGGCGCGCGTCACCGGAGCGGAGGGCCTGGCCCTGCTCGCGACCGGTGACGCGGAGGTGCTGATGTGGGAGATGCGGCGGACGTTCTAGCGGACGGCGTCCACGAAGGTCTGCCAGGCGGCGGCGTGCACCATGAGGACGGGCCCGGCGGGCCGCTTGCTGTCACGGACGGGGACGACACCGGGGACGCTGTCGGAGACTTCGAGGCACTCGCCGCCGGTGCTTCCGCTGAAGCTGGACTTACGCCACCGCGCGCCGGTCAGCTCGGGACGGGTCTCCATAACGTTCCTCCATCACGCGGGCGATCAGTGCCGCCGAATCCCCTACGGAGAGGGCGGTGGCCTGCACGTGAGAGTAACGGAACGCTGCTTCCTTGACGGTGTCGGGGTTGGCGGTCATGTGCCCGGAGATCAGGTCCTCCGTGTAGATGATGTCCGGGTCGTCGTCGAAGCGGAGGAGGGTGAACGACCCGTCCAGGCTGGCGTGTTCCCCAGCCCCGAAAGGCAGGACCTGGATGCGCACCGAACGGTTGTCGGCGAAGTCCAACAGGTGGGCCAGTTGCCGGCGCATCACCGTCCGGCCGCCGATGGGCCGGTACAGTGCGGCTTCGTCCAGCACCACCCAGGTGAGCGGCGGGCGCTCGCGGGTCAGGATCCGCTGGCGTTCCATGCGCGCCGCGAGCAGACCTTCCAGGTCGTCCGGCATACCCGTCGCCAGGACCGCCCGGGCGTACGCCTCGGTCTGGATCAGCCCGTGCACGAGCTGCGTCTGGAACGTGGAGATGTACGTCGCTATGGCCTCCATCTGCGCGTACGGCTGGAACCACGTCGGCAACTGGCTCCGTAGCACCAGCCCGATGAGTCGGCTGAACATCCCGCCCGTCCCGAGCGCCGCGTCGATCCGCTCGGAGAACTCCCGGGTCGGGACCTTCTTCGTGGTCTCGACCTGCCCGATGAGGGAGCCCGTGCAGAAGATGATGTCGCCGAGCTGGTTCTGACTCAGCCCGCTCGCTTCACGTAACCGGCGCAGCTCCCACCCGAAGTAGTCCAAGGGGGAGGCGCTGGGGTCGAGTTCGACAGTGTGAACCATGGCGGATACCTCCGGCCTGCGACGCGCGCGGCGTCTCGACTCGCTGTGTCGCCGAGCCTATTCAGCGCCCACGCGGGCCGGAGGGAGAACGGCGTACGACCACTCGTGTGGGTGACCGGGCCGGGCTCTGCCGCGCGGCGGCAAATCGTGTCGGAAGTAGTAATCGGGAGATCTCTTTGGGCGGATAACGTGCCGGGAGTCCACGTGGCGCTCATGCGCCCTCCAGGACAGCAAGATGTCAGGACTCGCGGCAAGGTTCGTGTCTGCCGCATCCTCCAGTGCCGTAGCAGTGACGCTCCTGACGCTATCGCCAAACACCCAAGGAGCCCCGCAGAATGATATTCTACGAGGCTCCCTGCGCTTCAAAAGGAAGTGATTCGCTGCTATGCGGATACGAAGGGCGTCGCGCATAGGTGGGGTGCTATCTCCTCGCTTGACCCGCAGAATAGATCTATTCGCCAGTCCTTGCCAGTCACCATGACTCATCGCCCGTCAGGACGATGATCACCTCATCGGGCTCATCTGTTCCGTCTCCGTAGACGTCGACCCTATTTTCTACATTCGGAACGGGAATCAGTAGCCTCACCGATTCATTAGGATCCGAAATTTCGAGAGACGCCTTGGGGAGATACAGATTCCCTGAGTAGACAAGAACCTTTCCGCTCGGCCGGTAAGGCCCTTGCATGCATTGGACCGACACTGGACCGCTGGCGGCTTGCTGCACCGCGATGAACAAGGAGTCCGGACCGCCGTGCACTACATCCGTATCTGCATCCCAGCCTGTGTGGCTGTCGAGACTCCCAGGCGCGGAAGCGACAACCAGACCATGCGCGAATCTAGTCGTGCACGAGGCGAAAAGCATCATTAAATCCACCTATTGTCCGGGTTTCCATGCTGGGAAGTCGACGAGGATGTAGCACCGCCAACGTCGACTGTCACCCCGCCCTTTCAACCTCAACGTCAAACGACCCGAGGGTCCCCTCCGCGCAGAAGCGTGGAGGGGACCCTCGCATTTGCCGGGCTACCGAATTCTCCGTGATCAGATGCCGTGACGAAGTCACGGCTCACGCCTTCATGACCCTTCATTCAGTCGATTCAGATAGCCGCCTCGAAGGTATTACCAAAGTCCTTCCTGGATGGATTCATCCTCATGCGCAGCTCGTCTAGCCCTCTGTGTCCCTTGCTTTTGACCTTCGGCGCCTGGAGCGGAGAGGAGAACCCCTGCAGTACTTTCTCTGTCAAGCACCGCTTTCAGCCTTCGGAGCATTGCAAGCCATTCAGTGCCTTCCTCCTCCACGCTCCAGTCGTCCCGCAAGTCATTGCTTGTGGCGAGTAGGCGAGAAATTGCTTCGAGCGCCAGAGGTGTCAGCTCTTTCGGAATCTTCGGAATCTCACCATTCGGCCCCCACGTCGCAGATTGAAATTCATCGCCGCCCTCAACCCCTCGGACTGTCAACGCAGCGGCAGCGATTGCCAGCTCTGCTCTGCCGCCATCGATATGCGGGCTGCCGTCGCCCGCCACCGAGGCGAGGGCAGCTCGGATCGCCTGAATCCGCCTAGACAGCGGAGTGGCATCCAAATCTCCAGCAAAGTCCGCGGCGCCATCGTTATCGAATGGCCCGTATCCCCATTTCCCCATATCGCCCTACTCGAACGGGAGCTCAGGCTGAGTTGCCTGGCGCTTGTTGTAGAGGTTTCGACCAAACCCCTCGATGTCGCTACTGAGCTTAAAGCCCATTTTTTTCTGGCGGGGCGGAGTGTTGTAGGTGACCGACAGGTAGGCGTTGCCGCAGACGCGCTTCCATCCGTAGTACGTGCTTTCGTCCTTCGCCTTGAGGCCGAGGGACATCGTCGACCAGCCGCCGGCTGCGGCAGCCCCCATCTGCGTCAACAACTCGCCGTTGCTGAAGTGGAGATTGGCCGCACTCGGGCACGCGGTGGGAGAGATCTTCTGGTTGACCGTCATGAGGTAGTCGGACCATTGGCCGACCGTGTTCTCCCAGTTGCTGGACGATGTGATCGTGTGGTTCGCCCCGCCGATCCGGTACAGGTCGATCGGCTCGGCCTTGGCGTCCGCCCAGTAGACGGCTCCCACACGAGCGGAGAAGCTGGTGCTGATGATCTGCTTCTTGCTGTAGAAGCTCGTCGGGAAACTGAACAGCAGTCGCCGTACGCCGATGCCCGAGCATTCGGTGGGGTTGTAGTTGGAAGGGCACTTGCCCATTCCGGCGTGTCCCGAGAACTTCCAGTTCTGCGCGCTGGGCATGCCGGACATCACGGATGTCCAGGCATTGGTCCCGGTGGTGCGGGGGATGGGGTCGATGACCACGGGATAGACCGTGTCCGGCCCGCGAAGCAGGCGAATGTCGGGGGTCAGCGTTACCGAGTCGCCGCTGATGTCCAGCCCGACGGGCGCCTGACGGCCTGCTCCCTCCAGGTCCGGTTCGACCGCCTGCGCGGCGGACCGTTCCATGGAGCTGGGCATCCGTGCCGCAGCCTGGTCGGCCGAGGAGTCCCACATCCTGGCCTGAGCGGCTTCGAAGACGGTTCCCCCGACGGCGGAGTCCGTCGCCTTGAGCGCTCCGTCAGCCGATTTGCTGACCGTCACACCCTTGGTGGACAGGCCGAGTTCGATGCTGTCGAGCTCAGGGTTGGCGGCTGCCTGGGCGTTCTTCACGACGAGGTAGTGGGCGAAGCCCTCCACATCGGCCCGAACGGCGAGGTCGACGCCGGGCAGCACCTCCTCGTAGCGGGCGGTGTTGCCGTCGACGCGGGGTTTCGGCAACGGAGCGCCGGGCCAGGACAACGCGTACTCGCGGCCGACTTTGCTCATGCGGGCGAACGGTCCCTGCCCCCCGTCGGAGAACTCCACGTCGACCGTGGCCGCGCTCGGTGACCAGCCTCCGTCGGCTCGCCTCACCAGAGTGTCGTCCACCGGAACCCATGAGTTGCCCCGCCGCGTGCGTATCGGCTGGGTGTACTCATGAGCGGTGAACGACCCGTCCGGATTGGCGAACACCTCACGCCGTTCCTGCCGGAGTCCGGTGACCTCGACCTGCTGTTCGCTCGCTTCGGCGGCGGCCTTCGCCGTTGACTCGTCGAATGCCTGACCGGCCGCCGCGGTCGCGGAGACCCTGGCGTCCTGGATCGGACCGCCCGATCCCGCCGCGGCGGCCGGCAAGGCTGCCGTGCCCCCTGCCGTCAATGCCGTCAGTATCGCGATGACGGCTCCGTGCGTCGCTCTGTGACGACGTCTGTCCCTCCCCATCGGCCCCCCAGCCTCTGCGTGGCAAACGCGAAGTTTGCGTGATCAGCCGAGAACGCTACCGAGGGAACGAGTGTTCGGCATGGGGGATTTAATGGTCCCTTGAATCGAAACCAGTCTTTGCAGTCATGTCGACCGGAGGGTGACGCCGCGCCCGCGGAATCACATGGGACCCTGCGGGCTGCTGTTACGTCGTGAAATCTCACTTCACATGGCGAAGAATACGGTTGTGGTTCTCCGAATATGCTGTCGGACCGAAGGGTGCGGCGAGGATGACTTTCGATGAAATGTAGCGGCCGAATATGTCAGGTCGCCGAACCGGTAGTTCTCATTCCGCCGCCGGCCTTGACCGGGAGGCGGCAGTTCGCCCTCAGCCGCGCAGCGCGCTCTTCTTCTGCCACGCCGCCCAGTCGACGTTCCACGCGCCGTAGCCGTTGCCCTCGGCGACGACGCCCTTGGTGTCCTTGCCGGTGATCTCGAAGGGGTCGCCCACGCGGACCGAGGCGTAGAACGAGGTGGCGTTCTCGGTGCTCATGCCGATGCAACCGGAGCTCTTGTTGGCGTTGCCGAAATAGGCCGCGTTCCAGGGGGCGGCGTGGGCGTACATGCCGGACCAGGTCAGGCGCATCGAGTAGTCGACGTCCTTGTTGTAGGCGTCGCCGAGGCCGACCGTCTCCGAGTTCATGTTGATCGTGCCCTCCTTCGCCATCAGGACGGCCGTGCCGCGCCAGGAGCGCTTGTCGCCGCCGGGGGTGCCGCCGGAGACGGGGATGGTGCGGACGGTGCGGCCGTCGCGGATGACGGAGAGCTTCTTGCGGTCGAGGTCGACCTTGATGACCTGCGCGTCGGCGGCGACGGTGAAGCCGGTGCGGTAGTCGCGGACGAACCAGCCGCCGCCGGAGTCGGTGCCGTTCAGGGTCGCGTCGAGGGTGACCTTGGTGCCGGGCTTCCAGTACGAGCGGGGGCGCCAGTCCGCGCGGTCCTTGCCCGAGTAGTCCTTGAGCCAGCCCCATGAACCCTCGGTGGGGTTGGAGGTGGTCACCTTCAACTGGCGCTCCACCGCCGCCTTGTCGGTGACCGGGCGGTCGAAGACGATCGACAGGGGCTGGGCGATGCCCACGGTGGTGTTCTTGCCGGGGGACAGGGTCAGCTTGTTGACCTTGTCGGCGGCGGGGGTCGAGAAGGACCTGCTGTCCTTCGTCTCCTTGCCGCCGGCGCCGCGCGCGGTCACCTCGACGGTGTACGTGGTGCCGGGCGCGGCCTTGCGGTCCGAGGACCAGGAGGCGCCGCCCGAGGCGGTGCGGCCGGCGAGTTCGGCGCCGTCCTCGTCGACGACCCTGACGGTGGCGAGGGTGCCGCCGGCCGCCGTCACCTTGACCTGCTGTCCGGCGGCCGGGGGCGTCACGGTCACCTTCGCCGGGGTGCCGTCGGCCGCCGCCTTCGGGGTCCCCGCCTGTGGGTCGGCCGCCGCCGTCGAGCAGGCCGTCAGCGACGCGGCCGCGATCAGGAACAGGGGGATGCGTATGTGGGTGCGCGGCACGGCACGGCCTCCTCGGGAGGGTGGAATCGGTGGGATGTACCGGACTGTAGGACCAGGTCAGAGGGGAATGCCCGGCTCCGGGGGCGTGTGACCGGCCCTGGTGAGAAACGGTCATCATCCGGTCACATTCCTCGCGCGGAGCGGTCAAGACCGGCTGTGAGCCTGCTGAGCGCCCCACCACCGAGGGGCGGAACCAGGAGGCCCTCGTTGTGTCAGCGCTGCTCGTGACGCCCGCGCCCGCCCGCCCCGCGACGACGCGGCTCGGCCCCGTCACGCCCGAGGTCTACCGCGCCTTCCTCACCGCCCGCGCCGCCGCACCCGGCGGACCCAGCTTCCTGCAACTGCCCTCCTGGGCGCAGGTCAAGGACGGGTGGAGCCACCAACTCATCGGCTGGGGCCCCGAGTCCGGCGAGCTGAGCGGCGTCGCGCTGGTGCTGCTGCGCGCCTTCCCCGGCACCCGTAAGTACTTCGCGTACCTCCCCGAGGGGCCCGTCGCCGACTGGGCCGACCCGGACCTGGACGGCTGGCTCGGGCCGCTGCTCGGGCACCTGCGGGCCTCCGGCGTCTTCGCCGTGCGGATGGGGCCGGGGCCCGACTACCGCCGCTGGTCCGCCGCCACCCTCAAGGCGCACGCCGGGCCCGGCCGGCGCCTGTCCGACGTGCTGGCCAGCGAGGTCGACCCGCTGGGCTCGGCCGTCGCCGAACGGCTGCGGGCGCGCGGCTGGAAGCGCTGCGGCGGCGAGTCCGAGGACGGCGCCGACGCCCAGCCCCGCTTCGTCTACCAGGTGCCGCTCACCGGCCGCAGCTCCGACGACCTGTGGTCCGGGCTCAACCAGGAGTGGCGCCGCAACATCCGCAAGGCCCGCAAGTCGGGGGTCGAGGTCGTCCAGGGCTCCGCCGCCGACCTGCCCGAGTTCTACCGGCTGCTGCGGATCACCGAGGAGCGCGACGGCTTCCGGCTCGGCCGCTCCCTCGCGTACTACGAGCGGCAGTACGCCGTCCTCAACGCCGAGCACCCGGGCCGGATGAAGCTCTACCTGGCCCGCCACGAGGGCGAGGTGCTCGCCGCCCACACCATGATCACCGTGGGCCGCCGGGTCTGGTACCAGACCGGCGCCTCCGCCGACCACCGCCGCGAGGTCCGCCCCTCCAACGCGCTCCAGTGGCGCATGATGCTCGACGCCCACGCGGTCGGCGCGGACGTCTACGACCTGCGCGGGGTACCCTCCACGCTCGACCCGGACGAGCGCGCCCACGGGCTGCTCCGCTGGAAGCTGGGCACCGGCGGGCGGGTCGTCGAGACGCTGGGGGAGTGGGAGATTCCGTTGCCGGGCACGACCAACCACACGCTGTACCGCGCCTTCCAGGCGTACCTGGCCCGCCGATGACGGCCACCCTGACGGAGACCAGAACGCCCTCCGTCCTGCGCAGCGGCGCCCTGATGGCCGCCGGCTCGCTCGTCTCGCGCGCCACCGGCTTCGTCCGCTCCGCCGTCGTCGCCGCGGCCATCGGCACGGGCTTCGTCGCCGACGGCTACGCCGTGGGCAACTCCGTCCCCACGATCGTCTACATGCTGCTCCTCGGCGGCGCCCTCAACGCCGTCTTCGTCCCCGAGCTGGTCAAGGCGGCCAAGGAGCACGAGGACGGCGGCGCCGCCTACACCGACCGGCTGCTCACGATCTGCGTGCTCGCCCTCACGGTCCTCACCGGCGCCGCCGTCCTCGCGGCGCCCGCGATCGTCGACGCTTACACCGACTACACCGGCGCGCAGCGGGAGCTGACCGTCGCCTTCGCCCGGTCCTGCCTGCCGCAGATCTTCTTCCTCGGCCTGTTCACCCTGCTCGGCCAGGTCCTCAACGCGCGCGGGCGGTTCGGCGCCATGATGTGGACGCCGGTCCTCAACAACGTCGTCGTGGTCGCCGTCTTCGGCCTCTTCCTCGCCGTCTCGGCGGGCGGCGGGCTCACCCCCGCCGAGACCGCGCTGCTCGGCTGGGGCACCACCGCGGGCATCGCCCTCCAGGCCCTGGCCCTGCTGCCCTCGCTCAGGGCGGCGGGCTTCCGCTGGCGGCCCCGTTTCGACTGGCGGGGCAGCGGCCTGACCGCGCCCCTCAAGGCGGCGGGCTGGCTGGTCCTCCTCGTCCTCACCAACCAGGCCGCGTACTGGGTGACGACGAAGGTCGCCACGGCGGCCGGCCAGCGCGCCGAGGGCGCCGGGCTCAGCGCGTACAACAACGCCTACCTGCTGTGGGCCGTCCCGCACGGCATCGTCACCGTCGCCCTGGTCACCGCCCTGCTGCCGAGGATGAGCGCGGCGGCGGCCGACGGCGACCTCGCGGGGGTCCGCCGGGACGTGGCCTACGCGCAGCGCACCAGCATGGCGGCGATCGTCCCCGCCGCCTGCGCGCTGTTCGCCCTCGCCGTCCCGCTGATGGGCCTGGTCTTCGGCTACGGGCGCACCGACGCGGGCGCGGTCCGCTCGATGGCCTGGATCCTGATGGCCCTCGCGCCCGGCCTGATCGCCCTCTCCGGCCAGTACGTGTGCACCCGCGCCTTCTACGCGCTGCGCGACACCCGCACGCCCTTCTTCCTCAACCTGGTGATCGCGGGCCTCAACGCGGGGCTCGCCGTCACCGCCGCCGCCCTGCTGCCCGCCCGCTGGGCCGTCACCGGCATGGCCGCGGGCTACTCGCTGGCCCTCTGGGCGGGCTGGGGCCTCACCGCGTACGTCCTCGGCCGCAGGCTGAGGCGAGAGGCCCCCGACAGCCCCGACAGCCCCGACAGCACCACCGCCCCCGGCGCGGAGGCAGCCCCCGGCGCCGGGAGCGCGCTCGTCCGCCTCCTGCTCGCCGCCGTGCCCGCCGCCGCCCTCGGGCTGCTCGCCGCCGACCGGGCCGCCGGCGCCCTGCCCTCCGGCGCGGCCGGCGCCCTCGGCGCGGTCGTCATCGTCGCCGTCTTCGCCCTGCTCGCCCGGCCCCTGGGCCTCACCGAGGTCCGGGCCCTGCTCACGGGCGCCCGCGCCCGGCTCACCCGGCGGCGCTGAGCCACCCGCTCCGCACCGCCCCTCACGACCCGCTCCCCGCCGGGATCCCCTCCCCGGCGGGGAGCGCTTCCGACCGACCTTGGGATACTCCACGAATGCCACGCGTGCTGCTGATCGAAGACGACCCCTCCGTCCGCGAAGGCGTCGAGCTCGGGCTGCGGCGCCGCGGCCACGAGGTGCGCACCGCCGCGACCGGTGAGACCGGGCTCGCCGCGCTCCGCGACTTCCGCCCCGACCTGCTGCTGCTCGACCTCATGCTGCCCGGCATGAACGGCGTCCAGGTCTGCCGCCAGGTCCGCGAGACCAGCCAGCTCCCGATCATCATGCTCACCGCGCGCGGCGACGACTTCGACGTCGTCATCGGCCTGGAGGCGGGCGCCGACGACTACATCGTCAAGCCCGCCCGTACCGAGGTCATCGAGGCCCGCATCCGGGCCGTGCTGCGCCGCATCGAGGAGCCCGGCGGCGGCGCGCGGCCCTCCGTCGAGTTCCACGGCGAGCTCGCCGTCGACCGGGCCGGGCTCACCGTCGCCAAGAACGGCGAGCGGGTCGCGCTGGCCCCCTCCGAGCTCAAGCTGCTGCTCCACCTCAGCGCCGCCCCCGAGCAGGTCTTCAGCCGCCAGCAGCTCCTCGAACACGTCTGGGAGCACAGCTTCCACGGCGACGCCCGGCTCGTCGACGCCTGCGTCCGGCGGCTGCGCAACAAGATCGAGGACACCCCCGGCGACCCCCGCTACATCCAGACCCTGCGCGGCTTCGGCTACCGCTTCGGACCCCTGTGAGAGCCCATGTGCCGGGCGGCGGGCGGCACGCCGACGCCCGCCGCAGACGGCTGCGCCCCTTCGGGCTGCGCACCCGGCTCGTCCTCGCCTTCCTGCTGGTCGCCGCCGTCGGCTGCGGCACCACCGCCGCGCTCACCTACCGGGCCGCCCGCAACGCGATCCTGGAGCAGACCCAGAACACCGCCGTGACGGCCTTCCGCCAGCAGGTCGAGACCCTCGGCACCCAGCTCCCCATCAACCCCGACGGGCTGCGCACCGCCCTCCAGGGCATCGCCAAGCAGGGCAAGCCGCGCCCCTGGCGGGTGTACGCGGAATACGGCGACCTGCGGGTGTCCTCCACCGACCGCCCCGAGTCGAGCGTCCTCACCCCCGAACTGCGCCGCCGCGCCACCGCGATCGGCGCCACCCACGGCAGCTTCCAGCGCGTGGTCAAGGACGGCACCCCGTATCTGACCATCGCGGTCCCGGCGGTCTTCGGCGACTACTACCGGGGCTTCCCCGAGGGCAGCCCCACCGGGCTCGTGCTCTACGCGGTGATGGACCTCGGCGAGGAGGAGGCCAACGTCGAGGCCATGGTCACCGCCGCCCGCGACGGCGCGCTGCCCGCGCTGCTCGTCGCCCTGGTCCCGGCGCTGATCGCCTCCCGGAGCGTGCTGCGGCCGGTGCGCGAGCTGCGGGTGGCCGCGCACAGCATGGGCCGGGGCCGGCTGGACACCCGGATCCACGCCAAGGGCAGCGACGAACTCTCCGACCTGGCCCGTACCTTCAACGAGTCCGCCGCCGAGCTGGAACGTTCCGTCACCGAGCTGCGCAACGCCGAGGCGCGGGCCCGCCGCTTCGCCTCCGACGTCTCCCACGAGCTGCGCACCCCGCTGGCCGGGATGCTCGCCGTCACCGAGGTGCTCGACGAGGACGCGGGCGCCCTCGACTCCGACACCGCCCGCGCGGTCCGCCTGATCAGCGCCGAGACCGGCAAGCTCGCCGTGCTCGTGGAGGACCTGATGGAGATCTCCCGCTTCGACGCCCGCGCCGCCGAGCTGCACACCGACGAGGTCGACGCGGCCGCCTCGGTCCGCAAGACCCTCCAGAACCGGCACTGGACCGACCCGGAGAAGATCGTCACCGAGCTCACCGACGGCCTCCGCGTCCCGCTCGACCCGCGCCGCTTCGACGTCGTCGTCGCCAACCTGGTCGGCAACGCCCTGCGGCACGGCGCCCCGCCCGTGACGGTCCGGGTGTACGCGGAGGGGGCGTGGCTCGTCACCGAGGTCGCCGACCGGGGGCCCGGCATCCCCGCCGACGTCCTGCCGCACGTCTTCGACCGCTTCTACAAGGCGGACGCGGCCCGCACCCGCTCGGCGGGCAGCGGCCTCGGCCTCGCGATCACCCTGGAGAACGTGCGGCTGCACGGTGGTACGGTCGTCGCCGCCGACCGCCCCGACGGCGGTGCCGTCTTCACCGTCAGGATCCCCCTGTGACTCCCGCCGCCCGCCGCCCCCGGTGGCGCCCGGCCGCCGCCGCGCTGGCGCTGCTGGCGCTGGCGGGCTGCGGCATCCAGGAGAGCGACGTGGTGGAGGCGGGCGGCGGGGCGCCGGTCACGGTCAACCCGACCGGCAACCCCCGGATGCTGCTGTTCTTCGTGGGACGGGAAGGACGGCTGATGCCGGTCGCCCGGGACCTCTCCTTCAGCCGGATCATCGACGCCGGGACCGGCACCGAGATCACCAGCCCGCCCACCCACCGGATCGCCACCGACAAGGTGCTGGCCGCCCTCCTCGACGGCCCGGACACCACCGAGCGCGAGGCGGGCCTCACCAGCCGGATCGAGCTGGACGGCGCGACCATGCCGCACGTCGTCCGGCAGACCGACGCGACCTGGCGCCCGGCGCTGAGCATCCGCCTCGGCAAGGTCCGGGTCGGCGACCTCGACCCCGTCGCCGTGCGCCAGATCGTCTGCACCGCCTCCTACGCCGAGGACCTCGGGCGCGCGGCCGAGGTCGTCCTCGCGGGCGAGGACGGCCCGCTGCCCGCCACCCGCTGCGAGACCGACTGACCCCGCCGGACAGGCCCTAGCGGCCGCCGCGCAGCTCCGCCAGGACCGCGTCCGTGAACGGCGGCCACGCCTGGATCGCCCACGCCCCGAAGGGCCGGTCGGTCAGCGCCACGCACGCCGCGCCCGCGTCCGGGTCGATCCACAGGAAGGTCCCCGACTGGCCGAAGTGCCCGAAGGTGCGCGGCGAGGACGAGGCGCCCGTCCAGTGCGGCGCCTTGCCGTCGCGGATCTCGAAGCCGAGGCCCCAGTCGTTGGGCCGCTGGTGCCCGTAGCCGGGCAGGATGCCGGTCAGCCCGGGGTACGTGACGGTCATCGCGTCCAGCACCGTGCGCGCGTCGAGCAGCCGCGGCGCCTGCACCTCGGCGGCGAAGCGCACCAGGTCGTCGACGGTGGAGACGCCGTCCTTGGCGGGCGAGCCCTCCAGCTCGGTGGCGGTCATCCCGAGCGGCTCCAGGACCGCCTGGCGCAGATACTCGGCGAAGGGGATGTCGGTGGCCTTGGCGACGTGGTCGCCGAGCGCCTCGAAGCCGGTGTTGGAGTAGATCCGCCGGGTGCCGGGCGCCGCCATCACCCGGTTCTCGTCGAAGGCCAGCCCGGAGGTGTGGGCGAGCAGATGGCGTACGGTCGCGCCCTCGGGCCCGGCCGGCTCGTCCAGGTCGATCGCCCCCTCCTCGTACGCGACGAGGACGGCGTACGCCGCGAGCGGCTTGGTGACGGAGGCGAGCGGGAAGCGGCGGCCGGTGGGGCCGTGCGCACCGGCCACGGTGCCGTCGGCGCGGACGACGGCGGCGGCCGCGGTCGGGACGGGCCAGTTCTCGATCGACGCCAGGGACGGAAGGCTGTTCGGCATGGTGCCGAGCGTACTTCGCCCGCTTGCTTCGAGTGCACTCCAACGTTCTAGCGTGGTGCCCATGAGCTTGATCGAGAGCACGCCACAGCCGGTGCGGAAGGACCGCTACACGATCAGTGAGGTGGCCGCGCTGACCGGACTCTCGGCCCACACCCTGCGCTGGTACGAGCGGATCGGCCTCATGCCGCACGTGGACCGCTCGCACACCGGCCAGCGCCGCTTCACCGGGCGGGACCTGGACTGGCTGGCCTTCGTCGGGAAGCTGCGGCTGACCGGGATGTCGGTCGCGGACATGGTGCGGTACGCCGAGCTCGTCCGGGAGGGCCCCCACACCCACGCCGCGCGGCGCACGCTCCTGGAGACCACCCGGCGGGACGTCCTGACCCGGATCGCGGAGCTCCAGGACACCCTCGCCGTGCTCGACCTCAAGATCGACCACTACGGCACCGTATGCGGAGGCAGCACCTCATGAGCAGCAGCGACGGCAGCAACGGCAAGATCGACACCGTACGCCTCGGCGCGGGGACGGACGGCCCGGAGATCGGCGTCCAGGGCTTCGGCGCCATGGGCATCAGCGAGTTCTACGGCGACACCGACGAGAAGGCCGCCCGCGACACCCTCGACGCGGCGCTGGAGAACGGCGTCACCCTCATCGACACCGCCGACATCTACGGGCAGGGCGCCAACGAGGAGTTCCTCGCCCCGTTCGTCGCGGAGCACCGCGACGAGATCGTCCTCGCCACCAAGTTCGCCATCGAGCGGAGCGCCGACGACCCGAACCGGCGGGCCGTCCGCAACGACCGCGGCTACATCCGGAGCGCGGTGGAGGCGAGCCTGCGCCGCCTCGGCGTCGAGACGATCGATTTGTACTACATGCACCGCCGTGACCCGGAGATCCCCTTCTCCGAGTCCGTCGGCGCGATGGCCGAGCTCGTCCAGGAGGGCAAGGTCCGCCACCTGGGCCTGAGCGAGGTCACCGGCGCCGAGCTGCGCGAGGCGTACGCGGTCCACCCGATCGCCGCCCTCCAGTCGGAGTGGTCGCTCTTCTCCCGCGACGTGGAGCGCAGCGCGGTCGGCGCCGCCGCCGAGCTCGGCGTCACCTTCGTGCCCTACTCGCCGCTCGGCCGGGGCTTCCTCACCGGCTCCTTCGCCGACGCCTCCAAGGAGCTCTCGGAGAGCGACTTCCGCCGCTACCAGCCGCGCTTCTCCGGCGACAACGCGGTCCGCAACGCGGCCCTGCTCGAACCCGTCCGCGCCATCGCCGCCGCGCACGGGGCGACGCCCGCGCAGATCGCCCTCGCCTGGGTCCAGCACCGCGCCGCCGTGCACGGCCTCGACGTCGTCCCGATCCCGGGCACCCGCAAGCGCTCCCGCCTGGAGGAGAACGCCGCCGCGACCCGCATCACCCTGACCGCCGAGGAGCTCGCCGCCCTGGAGCCGATCGCCGCCCAGGTGGCCGGCGACCGCTACCCGGACATGCGCTTCACCTCGGTGGGCCGGGAGGACTGAGCCGCCCCGCCGGGCCCGCCCGGTCAGGCGAGCCCCAGCGCGAACACCGCGAACCCCGCCGCCAGGACACCCGCCAGGGCGCGCCTGGCGGTGCCGGTCCGCGTCCACGGCGACTCGAAGCCCCGCGCGTACCGCCCGATGAGGACGAGCAGCCCGGCGAAGACCGGCATCCACGCGAGCCGGGCCAGGATCCAGCCCGACGAGTCGGGCGCCCCGACCAGGCCGGCGACCTCGCCCGCGTACGAGGCGGGGATCGCGGCGGCCAGCATCGCCGTCTGGTGCCAGCACAGGATCGTCATCGCCGACAGGTTGATCACCACGACCGGCGCCCACAGCGCGGGCCGCCGCAGCAGCCTCCCGAGCCGGTCCCGCAGCAGGATCGCGGCGCCGGACTGGCCGGCGGCCAGCGCGAGCACCAGCAGCGACGGCGGGTGCGAGTTGGTGCGGGCCTCGCCGGGGACGCCGACCATCGAGGCGGGGTAGCCGAACCAGACCAGCAGCGCGGCGAAGAGCGCGGCGCCGCCGAGCAGCAGCCCCCAGGCGTGCCGCCGGGTGACCCGGCCCACGCCCCAGGAGACGCCCAGCTGATACGCGAAGAGCCAGCCGGGCAGGATGTTCAGCAGGCTCAGCCAGGACGGCATCGCGTCGGCCGCGGGCCCGTAGCGCAGCAGGTCCACGACCGCGACCGTGCCGAGCAGCGGGGCCGCCGCCCACACCCCGAGCCGCCGGGCGGCCCGCACGCAGTACGGGGTCAGCGCCGTGACCACCGTGTAGACACCCACGAACCACAGCGGCTGGATCACCAGCGTGGCCGCCGTCCGCAGCGTGTCGCCCGGCACCCCGAGGCCGAAGTGCAGCAGCGGCGCCAGCACCGCCCACACGGCGGTCACCCCGAGCACCGGGCGGCCCAGCCGGGCGAGCCGGCCCTTCAGCCAGTCGCGGACCGGCCCCTCGTGGCGCCGGAAGGACAGCACCGAGGCGTAGCCGCCGACCAGGAAGAAGATCCCCAGCATCTGGAGGATCCAGCTCGCCGGGGCGAGCCCGCCGAACGCGGACAGCGGGCTGGCGTTGTGGATCGCGCCGTCGGCGGAGAGCGTGAAGCCGCCGAGCAGCCAGTGCCCGGTCGGCACGGCCAGCAGCGCGAGGGCGCGCAGCCCGTCGACCGCGCGGTCGCGGTGGGCGGGGGTGCCCGCCTCGATCTTCCGGATGAGCGTCTTCATCGGGCGGCCCCCTCGGCGATCGCGGCGAACGCGCGCAGCGAGGAGGTGCCGGGCGCGAAGTAGCCGTCGTGGCCGCGCGCGTCGGCGGCGTCGATCCGGCGGGCGCCGAACTCGGGCGCGGCCGGGTCGGTGCCGTGGCCGAGCCCGGCGAGCGTCACGTAGGGGACCCGGTCGATCCAGTCCGTCGGGTCCTTCGCCGCCCACACCCGGGCCCCGGTGCCCAGGTCGGCGGCGCGGTCGGCGCGCATCCCGGGGGAGCCGAGGACGACGAGGTCGGTCGCGTCGATCCGGCGCGCGGCGAGCCCGCAGACGACGGAGCCGTAGCTGTGGCAGAAGACCGAGGGCGCGGCGGCGCCGACGGCGGCGAGCCCCTCGGCGAAGCGGGCTAGGCGGTCCGCGCCCGCCTCGGCGAGCTCGCCGCCGGCGGCGTCCAGGCCGACCCCGACCGGTGTGGTGTAGCCGGCCCAGGCGATCACGGCGGTCCGCCCGCCGGTGGCCTCGCGCAGCGCGGTGGCCTTGCGGGTGAGCGGGGCCAGGTTGCCCGCGTCGATGTCGGAGCCCGGCACGATCACCGCCACGTGTGCGGCCCGCGCCAGGTCCCCGTAGACCAGGACGGCCTGGCCGCGCCCGCGCGGGTCGTACGCGAGGAGCTGCTGCCCGGCGAACCGGCCGCCCGCGCTCCGGGCGTTGGCGGCGTACCGCAGGGCGAGCGGGGCGCCGTCCAGGTTGCCGACGACGGTGGGGTGGGCGGCGGCCAGCTCCCGCTGCCGGGCCGGGGTCAGGGAGGCGAAGTACGCCCCGGCCTGAGCGGGTGTCAGGCGGGCCGGGTCGGGCAGCCCCTCGGCCCGCCACTCGGCCGTCCCGACCGGCATCCCGGTGACCGGCCGCTGGCTGGTGGCGGAGGCCCAGCCCGCCGTCCCGGCCACCACGCTCGCGGTGAGCACGGTGGCGACCAAAGCCCTGGTGAAGCGGCGCATGGGGTGGCCCTTCCTCTCTCTCGTCCGTCGGCGAGAGGAAGGTAGGAAGGGAACGCCTGACCGGGCGTCACACCAGGGCGCCAACCGTGAAGTGATACCGGGGTAGGGGGCGGTGGAGCTGCTGACCCCAGGTCAGGGGTGGGGCTAACCCCCGGTGCCGCGCGCGCGGCCCGCCCGGGACCGCACACCTGGCCCGCGCGTGGCCCGCTCGGGTCAGGCGCCGCCGCCCGGCGTCACCAGGCCCGACTCGTACGCGAAGATCACCGCCTGCGCCCGGTCGCGCAGGTCCAGCTTGGCCAGCACCCGGCCGATGTGGGTCTTCACGGTCTGCTCGGCCAGGACCAGGGCGTCGGCGATCTCCTGGTTCGACAGGCCCCGGGCGATCAGCTCCAGGACCTCCGTCTCGCGCGGGGTCAGCCCGTTGAGCCGCAGCGCGGCCCGGTCGGCGCGCGGCGCGGGCTTCGAGGCGGCGAAGTCCGCGATCAGCCGCCGGGTCACCGACGGCGCCAGCAGCGCCTCGCCCGCCGCCACCACCCGGACGGCGCCGATCAGGTCGGCGGGCGGCGCGTCCTTCAGGAGGAAGCCGGAGGCCCCGGCGCGCAGCGCCTCGTACACGTAGTCGTCCACGTCGAAGGTGGTGAGCATCAGCACCTTCGGGCGGTGCACCACCCCCGGCGGCGGGTTCAGGATCTCCCGCGCCGCCGCGAGCCCGTCCATCTCCGGCATCCGCACGTCCATGAGGACCACGTCCGGGTGGACGGACCGGGCCACCGTCACGCCCTGCCGCCCGTCCGGCGCCTCGCCCACCACGTCGATGTCGGGCTGCGCCGCCAGCAGCGCGGCGAACCCCGCCCGCACCATGGCCTGGTCGTCGACGATGATCACACGGATGGTCACGGGGCTTCCTCGGCGGTCGGGCGGATGTCGGCCGGCCGGAGGTCGGCCGGACCCAGCGGCAGCCGCGCGGCGACCCGGAAGCCGCCGTCCGGCAGCGGACCGGTGTCGAGCGAGCCGCCGGTCAACCGTACGCGCTCCCGCATCCCGACCAGCCCGTGCCCGGTCCCCGTACCGCCCTCGACCGGCGGACCGCCGCCCTCGGCGGGCCCGTTGACGACCAGCACGATCAGGCGGCCCGCGCCGTCCGGGCGGATCGAGACCCGGGTGACGGCGCCCGGCGCGTGCCGGACCACGTTGGCCAGGGCCTCCTGCACGATCCGGTACGCCGAGAGGTCCACCGCCTGCGGCACCTCGCCCAGGTCGGCGGCGAGGGACAGCTCGGCCGGCACCCCGGCCCGTACGGTCGCCTCGATCAGCTGCTGCACCCGGTCGAGCCCCGGCTGCGGGGCCCGCTCGCCCTCGGCGCCCTCGCTGCGCAGCACCACGAGCAGCCGGCGCATCTCGGCCAGCGACTCCCGCGCCCCGGCCGCGATGGAGGCGAACTCCTCGCGCGCGGCGTCCGGCAGCCCGGTGATCCGGTACGGGGCGGAGTCCGCCTGCACGGTGATCACCGACATGTGGTGGGCCACCACGTCGTGCAGCTCGCGGGCGATCCTGGCGCGCTCCTCCAGGAGGGTCCGGCGGGACCGTTCGGCCTCGCTGATGGTCTCCTGCTCGACCAGCCGCCGTTCGGCCTCGCCGCGCCCGCGCAGGGCGGTCGTGAGCAGCAGCACGACGCCGCTGAGCACGAAGAGCAGCAGGGTGATGCCGCCGGCCCGGTTCGGCGAGGCGATCTCGAAGACCGTCGCGGCGGCGCCGGTCATCAGCCACACCCCCATCAGGGCGCGCCGGGACTCGCGCAGCCCGAGGGCGAGCATCAGCGCCAGATAGCCGACCACGACCATCGGGGTCCACGGCCAGG
Organism: Streptomyces sp. NPDC048659; assembly: GCF_040650575.1. Lineage (NCBI taxonomy): Bacteria > Bacillati > Actinomycetota > Actinomycetes > Kitasatosporales > Streptomycetaceae > Streptomyces > Streptomyces sp. NPDC048659. The sequence continues at coordinate 47,892 of NZ_JBEZHM010000017.1, forward strand.
GCCGCCCGTCCACCCCGTCGGCGGCGAGCAGCGCGAAGCCGCCGAGCACGTCGGCCGGGAAGATCACCCACCAGGCTTGGAGGGGCCGGGTGACGGCGAGCAGCAGGGGCGCGGTCTGCGCGGTGGCGAGCGCCCCGGCGACGGCCCCGTTGACCTGGTAGTCCTGCACGAGCACGGTGACGGTGACGGGCAGCAGCGAGGCGACGAACGCCAGCGCGACCCCGTACGGCAGCAGCCGCACCCAGGGCGTGGCGGCCCGCCCGAGCAGCGGCTCGCCGGGGCCGGTGGGGGTGGTGAGCGCGACGCCGAGGCCGCGCAGCAGCTCGTTGGCCCCGGCCCCGGCCGCGCGGAGCACTCCGCGCGCGCCGCCGGTCCGGGGCGTGGTCTCCGGTGGGTGCGGCCTGCGCCGCTGTTCATCCTTCATGGCCCGCCCAGGGTAGGCGGGCCGCCCGCGCCCGCACGTCATACCGGGGTGCGGGGCCGGGGGTCATACCGGGGTACGAGACGGGGGCGGTTCCCGCCCGGTCACCGGCTGGTCGCCGGCCGGTCCTACAGCTCGGCGAGGAGCTCCGCCTTGCGGCAGGAGAACTCCTCGTCGGTCACCAGGCCCGCCTGGTGCAGCTCCCCGAGATGCCGAATCCTTTCCTCCACCCCGGCCGGGTCGTACGGCCGCGCCGCCCCGGGCTGGGCCGGGATCGCCCGGCCCGAGCCGCGGATCGCGGCCAGCACGGCGGCGGCGAAGGGCAGCGACTCGTGCACCGGGCCGTAGCCGAGCCCGAAGACCACCGAGGCCGGGTCCCGGTCCGGGTGCTCCCCGAGGCGGGCCGAGCCGCACGGGTCCGGCCGCGTCAGCAGCCGCAGGAAGCCCTCCGGGGCCTCCGGCGAGCGCCACTCGACCCCGTTCAGCTCGCGCACCGCGAAGACCTGGTCGCCGGCCCGCCACTTCTCGGAGGACGCCATCGTGCGCGACCAGCGGAACGAGACCTCGCCGGAGCCGTCGAAGCTGGCCTTCCCGTCGTACGCCTTGAAGGACTGCGGCCCCTCCGGAGCCGCGACCAGGAAGCCGTCGGCGGGCTCCGTCGCGTCCGCCGGGAGCAGCCCGAGGAGCTCGTCGCGGTAGTACGCGGCCTGCGGCTCGCGCTCGGCGGGCAGCACGAGCCGATAGGGGTCGCCCCCCTCGGTCAGCTGCCCCGCCGCCGCCTCGACCAGCGGATCGGCCCCGGCCCTCGGCACGGCGCGCAGCACCAGCGTGCCCCGCTTGCCCGGCGTCAGCGTCACGGACGCCAGCGCCTCGTGCGGGATGCGCCGTTCGCGCAGCGTGCCGAAGAGCCTCGGCGTACGGATCCCCCGTTCGAAACGGATGACGATGGCGTCGCTCTCGAACTGCCAGGTGGCATGTATTCCTGCCAGCACATCACCCATACACCTCATCGTATGCGGCGTATGCCCCGGCGTCGCCCCTGTGGCGTCGCCCGAAATCCACGGTGATCTACGCGCGTCAGGCGGCTTCGGCACCGGAGATTCCCCTGCGGCAAGCGCTGTCCGCGGGAGCGCAGGTCAGCTCGCCGTAGGCGCCGACGCCTATCGCGGCGAAGTTCGCCAGGCTTCCGGTGCCGGGTTCGAAGTACCCGGCGTGGCCGCTCGCGCCGGCCGCCGACAGCAGCCGGGCGCCGAACTCGGGGGCCACCGGATCGGCGCCGTGGCCGACCCCGCCGACCTCCACGTGCGGGACGTCCGCGATCCAGTCGCCGCTGTCCCGCATGGCCCAGACGCGGGCCCCGGTGCCCAGGTCGGCGGCGTGCTCGGCGCGCATCCCGGGGCTGCCCGCGACCACCACGTCCGTGACCCGCGCGGGCAGCCGGCCGGCCGCGACGCCGCACAGGACGGAGCCGTAGCTGTGGCAGAAGAGGCTGACGGGGGCGGATCCCGGCAGCGCGGCGGTCAGCCCGAGGAGCCGGACGGCGCCGTTCTCCGCGAGCCGCCCGATGGCCGCGTCGATGCCGACGCCGACGGGCGCGGTGTAGTCGGCCCAGGCGATGACGGCGGTCGGGGTGCGCGGGTCGGCGCGGTGCTCGGCCGCGTACAGGGAGGCGGCCATCCCGGCGGGCGCCGAGTACATCCGGGCCGTCTTCTGGAAGGTCAGCAGATTGGTGTCCACCCCCGGCACCACCACCGAGATCCGGCGGGCCCGGTCCAGGTCGCCCAGGACCTCCGCGGCCCGTCCCGTACCGCCCGGGTCGAAGGCGAGGATCTGGCGGCCCGGCCGCATCAGCGAGCGGAAGCGGTCCACCCGGCGGACGGCGTCGTGCCGCCCCTCGGCGCTGAGCCGAGGGTCGTCCACCCTGCCCCGCTCGGCGTCGAGGACGCGGGCCAGGGAGACCCTGTTGGCGCGGTAGCGCAGGGCCACCGGCACGCCGTCGAGGTTGCCGACGACGAGCGGATACCGGTCGGCGAGCAGGGTGCGCTGCGCGGGGGAGAGCGAGGCGAAGAAGGCCGCGATCGTGCTCGCGGGGGCGGTGGGGGCGGGCAGCGCCCGGTGCCCGACCCGGCCGTGCGCCCAGGCGGCGAGCGTGCTCTGCCGGGTCTCGCCCGGGGCCGCCCGGTGCCCGATCGTGGTCCACCCGGTGGTCGCCAGGAACACGAACACCACGGCGAGCGCGAGCGTCATGCGCCAGACCGAGAGGGTGGGGGAGGTGTCGAAAGGAGGCATCGGGCGCCACCCTAGGGGGCGCGGTCGTACGGCCGGGCGGGCGAGTGACGCGGATCACCTGGCGGACGGCGCACGGTGACGCTCCGCACGCGGGGGCGCACGGGCCGGAGGGTGTACGGGGGGCTCGGGCGCCCTGGAGGGTCGGGCGGGGGGCCCGGCGGCTCGGGCGGGTGACCCGACGGCTGGGGGCGGGGGCCCGGTGGCTCAGGGCGGGGGGCCCGGTGGCCGGGCCGGGACCCGGCGGCCGGTCTCGGCGGCCGGTCGGCTCAGTCGCGCCAGTCCGGCGCGAGGGCCGCGCCGAGCTGGTCCAGATAGCGCTCGGTGAGCGTCCGGATCGCCTCCAGGGTCGGGTCGCCGCTCCGCCCCCACAGCTGGCCGGTCACCCGCATCACGCCGCTGAACGCCGCCACGGCGATCCGCGGGCGCGGGTCGGTGTCCACGTCGAGGCCCTCGCGCTCGGCGATCACCCGCGCGATGGACTCCTCCATCTCGTGGGAGCGGCGCAGATGGACGGCGAGCAGCGCGGGTGTGGACTCGATGACCTGGAAGCTGCGGACGTACAGCTCGACGGGGACGACCTCGGCGATGGCCTCGCCGATGGTGTCCCAGGCGCTCAGCACCGCGTTGCGCATCGCGTCGAACGGGCCCTCCTCGGGGGGCCGTTCGGTGAGCGCGCGCATGAACCGCTCCTCCACCATCTGCTGGACGGCGAAGGCGACCTCCTCTTTGGAGGCGAAATACCGGAAGAAGGTGCGCTGGGAGACCTCGACCGCGTCGGCGATCTCGTCGACGGTGGTCCCCTCGTACCCCTGGCTGGTGAAGCGCTCCAGGGCCACCCGGATCAGCGCGTCACGGGTGCGCTGCTTCTTCCGCTCGCGCAGACCGGGAACCGTCACCGTCTCGACCCCTTCCCGCGTCTCGATTTCTACTGCTTCGTCCAGCTCAGCGTACCTGTGAGCAACATGACAGTTACCGTCGCGTGAACTGATTAGTCAATTGTCAGTGACTGACATTAGCCTCGCGGCATGACTAGTCAGACCACCGTGGAAAAGACCCCGCAGGGGCAGGGGGGTGGCCGGACGCCCGACGCGAATCCGGCCCCGGCTCAGGCGAAGGGACTCCGCGGACATCCGTGGTTGACGCTGTTCGCCGTCCCTAATCTCTCTTAGGGAGGTAGGTCTGTCCCAGTAGGGTGACAGTCGACCGTCTGGGCCCGCACTTCAGGAGGACTCGACGATGGACCCGGCCCCCGACTACCGCGAGCGGCGCACTCTGCGGACCCGCGGCGAACTGGCCCGGGTCGGCCTGGAGCTCTTCGCCGCCTACGGCTACGACGAGACCTCTGTGGACGACATCGTCGCAGCCGTCGGGGTCGTCGAGCGGACCTTCTTCCGGCACTTCCCCGCGAAGGAGGACATCGCGCTCGCCGTCCAGGGCGACGTCGACCGGGCCTTCCTCGAAGCCCTGGAAGCGCGGCCCGTCGGTGAACCGCCGGCGGGCGCGCTGAGGCACGCCGCTCTCGCCTCGTGGGGCTCCTTCGGCGCCGTCCTCAACGGCGCCGTGCCGGTGTCGCTGGGCCTGCGGGCCTTGGCCCTGGTGGAGTCGACGGCGGGGCTCCTCGGTGTGGCGCTGCTCCGTTCCCGGGAGACGGAGAACGCAGCCGCCCGGATCGTTGCCGAGCGGGAGGGCCTGGACGTGGACATCGACCCGCGCCCGCGGATTGTGGCAGCCGTGTACGGCGGGCTGATTCGCTCGGCGGTGAGGGTGTGGGGCAAGGGTGCCGACCGGTCGCCGGAGGGGCTCCGGGAGGCCCTGGAGGGCTGCCTTGTGGGGGTTCAGGCCCAGTCGCGGTAGAGCTGCCGGTAGGCGTCGGCGAGTTGCGCCAGGGCGACGCTGAGGTCTCCGGGCGGGGCGGCCAGTTCGGCCGCGTGCTGGTCGCAGCTGTAGACGGGCGTGTTGCCGTTCAGGGCGACGAGCGTGACCGGGGCGCCGGACGGCGATGTGGTGGCGCCGCAGGTCTTGCAGCAGGGTTCGGCCATGGGTGAGGGGCCTCTGTGTGAGGGTGGGCCGGGTGATTCATGATCGAACAATTTACCTGTGCAGGTAAAGACGTCTCGTCATGATCATCAGAGGTTGGGGGGATGCCCGTAGAACAACCCCCTTGGGTGATCAGTCGACGTCGGCTGATCGGTGCCCGAATCCGGGCCGCGCGCGAGCACGCGGACTTGAGCCAGGTGCGCCTCGGCGAGCTCGTCGATGCCGACCACAAGACGATCCACCGGATCGAGTACGGCACGTCCGACCCGGGCCTCGGCCTCATGCTCCAGATCGCGAAGGCCCTGGACATCCCCCTGGCCGAGCTGGTGAGGTAGCCCCGGCCGGCCGTGGGGGAACGGATACCGGCCGGGGCGGTCTTGTGGTGCTACTGCTGGTTGCAGGTGCCGCACGCGAAAGACTGCTGGCTGACGCAGTTTCCGTGGTCGTCGTACACGTACACGGTGCTCTTCATCCCCGGGCACATGCCTGTTCCGTCCGGTTTCTGCCTACCGCATGGCGTGGCTACGTCCTGCTGGTGTCCCATGGGTGTGCTCCTGCTTCTCCTGGGGGGTGGGCTCCCAGTGCTGGCGGCACCCGGTGCAGTACCACGCCCACCGGTCCGGGGCGTCCGGGCGGGTGGAGGTGGTGTCTTTCCAGAGCATCGGGGGCGGTGTGCACTGGGGGCAGGGTGGGGGCATGGGCGCCATGTGGTCTCCCTTGGGTTGCTGTCCAGCGTGGCGTCCGCGCCTGGTGGTGCGTGCGGTTCAGCCGTCTCGGCCACCCATACGGGGGATGGCCGGGGCGGCGCCTAAGGGGTGATGCCGATGACGATGAGGGCGAGCAGGCTGAGGGCGATCAGGACGTAGCAGATCTGCCGCCCGAGCTCCGTCACGGCGACTCCACGGGGACGGGCGGCAGCTCCGTCCGGCCGACGAACGCGGCGCGGCGGCGGCTCATGCGCCGGTGCTCGCGGAGCTCCTGGAGCAGCGCGCGGCCAGCGATGCCGAGCTGCCGGGCGTAGCTCCAGTTCCCGAGTGGCCCGTCCCCCGGTCCGGCCTGGACGAGGTCGACCCACATCCGGACGGCGGCCGTGCCGCGCGCGGGCCGCTCGGCCTCGGGGATCAGCGCGATGCCGTCGGCGAGGGACGAGCAGTGGGTGAGGAGGTCGTTCGTGAGCTGGGCGATGGCCGCGTCGCTGGGGCAGTGGTGCTCCAGGCGGACGGCGAACGCGATGTGCCTCTCGGCCTCCGCTTCGACGTGCTCCTCTATGCCGTCAGCCGCCATGGTGAGCGCGGCGCCGAGGTCCGCCGCGACCAGCACGTCGGCCGGCTTGTCGTGCTGGTCACCCTGGACGCGGACGCAACAGTCCGCGCCCGGGTGAGGGCAGTAGTTGCAGGGCTTCGGCCTGTCGGTTCGCTGCGCCATGTCGGTGAAGCTAGGCGGCGGTTGGAGCGGCGAGCGATACCGTGTTCTCGAATGTTCTCGCGTCCTGGCCGAATAGTCTCGTCTGGTCACACAGAGGTGCGGGAACGTGTGGTGCGGCTCAGCCGGGGTGGCCATCCTGGACAGGACACCGGTTGCATCAAGGGGGAGGACCAACCATGGCGCGTCGCCTGCGCTTCGCCGGAACCGACAGCAAGAACGGCGGATGCCCTGCTCTGCACGAGGACACCGACACCGGCGAGTTCATCGTCCAGGGCAGGCCGCTTACCGCCCCGGACGACCTCACCCGACTCCGGCACCTCGGACCCGAGGACGTAGCGGTCGTTGTCCCGCGAGAGCTGCTCGTCAACCACGCCCCGAAGGAGATGACCCGGGTGCCCGAGCTCATCGGCCTTGACGAATTCGGGCGTCTCTTCCACAACTTCGCGTACTCCGCGTGGCACCTGGAGACCCGCGGCAGGTACGCCTCCGACGAGGAGGACCCGGACTTCGCCGTCTTCCTGGAGACCGGCGAGGCGCCGATGGACCTGGACAGCGACTGGTGCCGGACCATCTCCGCCCAGACCGCAGCCGGCAAGTACGTCGGGCGCGTCCGGGTCGTCGACAACCCGCCGACCGACGGTCAGCGATTCCTCCAGTCCTACGCCCGCTGCAACGCGGCCACCGGCGAGGACGCCCGCGCGATGTGGCGCGCCGAGGCTGAGGCCGGCCTCATCCCGGCGGAGGACTTTTGGGTCTTCGACTCCCGCCTCGTCGCCGTGCTTCGCTTCGACGACCAGGACGCCTTCCACGACGTCGAGGTCATCACCGAGCCCGCCGAGGTCCTCCGCTACGTCCAGGTCCGCGATGCCGCTGTGGCCATGTCGCGGCCGTACGACGCCTTCGCCGCCCAGCTCGGCGCCGAGTAGCACGAGCAGCCGGTGAGCACGGACTACCAGCAGGCGCGCGAAGCCCTCGGAATTCGGCTGCGGGAACTTCGCCAGACGGCGCCCGGCGGCCCGCTCACCGGCACTCAGCTAGCCGAGCGACTCGGCTGGCCTCACTCCAAGGTGTACAAGCTGGAGGGCGGACGCCAGACCGCCACCAGTGAAGACCTTCGCGCGTGGGTGGAGGCCGTCCGGCAGCCGGATGTCCTGCCCGAGCTCCACACCAGGCTCCGTGGATTCGAGTCGCACATCCGGTCTTGGCGCCGCCAGCTCGCAGCCGGGCATCGTCCGGTGCAGGACACGTGGAACGTGGCCGTTGACCAGGCCCGAGTGATACACGCCTGGGAAGAGTCGGTGATCCCCGGGATGCTTCAGACAGCTGACTACGCGCGGCACATCTTCCTGCGCTACGCCGAGCTCCAGGGCACCAAGCGGGACACCGAGGATGCCGTCCGGGCCCGAATCCGGCGACAGGACTGGCTGTATCAGAGCGGGCGCCGCTTACACGCCCTGGTGTGGGAAGCCGCCCTTCACGCGCAGGTGTGCCCGCCGTCCGTGCTCGCCGGGCAGCTGGACCGGCTGGCGGCCATCGTCGGCATGGACACCGTCGAGCTCGGGGTGGTCCCTCTGGGGGCGCCGCTGAGGATCCCGGCGGCGTCAGGATTCTGGGTCTTGGACGAGCGGCTCGTGATCGCGGAGGACTGGCACTCCGAGTCGTGGCTCGACGACGCGGACGTGGTGGCCACCTACCTGAAGGTCTGGCGGACCCTGGCTCGCTCGGCGGTCGGGGGCGCGGATGCCCAGGAGCTGATCCACCGAGTGCGCCGAACGGTGCGCGCGTAGAGCTGTCGCCCCTCAGACGTGAAAAAGCCGCCCCCTCCCGCGCCGCAGCGCGAGAGGGGGCTGAATCCCCACAGACGCGGGGAGCAGACTCGTACCCGGCGCGCACCCCAGAAGCTCGCGTGGGTCATCCCCGCAGACGCGGGGAGCAATGCGAACTGGCCTTCAAATTCGGGCCAACCCCGTGGTGACGGGGAGCAGGTTTCACAAGCCCGCTTCATCCGGACCATCCCCGCGCACGGCGGGGAGCAGCGTGATCTGTCCCCGACGTTCGGGCCATCCCCGTAGTGACGGGGAGCATATTCACGAGCCCTGCTTCATCTGGACCATCCCCGCACGGGCGAGGAGCAGGGGCTGGGCTGAAGTTGCAACACTCCTGACATTCGGACCATCCCCGTGTTCACGGGGAGCAGTGGGTTGAACGTATCCCATCCGGCGCCTGTGGCGGGCGCCCTTCACTCGATCGGGTGACTCTCATTGTGGACCTCGTTACATGTGTGACAAAGTTCAGGTGTTGACAGGGAGCGACCACCACCGAAGGAGCCACCATGAGCACCGAGATCTTCGACAACTTCCCCGGCCGCAGCTTCAGCAACTACGACCTCCTCGACGAGATCACGAAGAAGCACGGGCTTGACCGCCGCGAGGCCCACGACAGCATCAATGTCTTCCTCGCCCAGATCATCGCCATCGACGGCGACGACGTCGTCCTCAAGCGCGAAGCGGCGAACCCCGAACTCCTCCGAGACAACCCGCGCGACCTTGACGTCCGGTACTGGCTCACCATCAGCGACGAGACCGCCGACATGATCCGCGAGAGCTTCGCCGCCGTCTACGAGACCGACTGATGCCTGAGGAGCTCTGGAGCCGGGACGAGATCGCCGAGTACCTCGGTATCGCGCCAGGCTCCGTTCGACAAGTCGTGCGCCGCATGGGCCTCACGGCTACCTACAGGCCCGGCCCTAACGGACGCCCGATGGCCTGGTACAACGCCGCTGCCGTACGCAGAGCAGCCGACCACCGGCCCGGACAAGGCGCTCGAACCGACCGCCCCAGCACATGACGAAGCCGCCCCCTCCCGCGCTACGCGAGAGGGGGCGGTGGTGCATCAGCGGAGGAGCAGACCGGCCGCTGCCGTCGCGACACCGGCCAGGCCGACGAGCGCGCCGATCGAGGCGAGCGGCCACCTGGACTTCTCCAGCGAGTCGAGGCGGGCCTCGTGGTCGGCGAGCTGCTTGTCCGTCTGGTCGCTGCGCTGCACCAGCAGCGCGAGGGCGCCGTCGACCCGGGCGAAGCCGGCCTCCATGGTGCCCCGGAGCCGCTCCAGTTCGAGCGCCACCTGTGTCGACTCGGCCGGCGTCACGACCGGCCCGCGGTGTCGTCGGTCCGCAGCCACCTCGGGAGGAGCTGCTGGACGCCGGGCAGCGCCATGACGCGGGCGAAGCCGCCCGCGACGGCGAGGCCGCCCGCGACCCAGGGCAGGGACTCCGGGATCCCGGAGGCGGACACGATCGCGGGCAGGGCGACGGCGAAGCCGAGCGCGGTCTGGAGGATGGTGCGGGCGGTGCGCTTGGAGGCGTCAGACATGGGGGGTGGTCTCCTGTTCGGTGGGTGCTACTTGATCTTCGGGACGCGGAGGGCGGCCCAGGACTCGGCGCCGGGCCAGCCGTCGGCGTCGTCGCCCCGGTACCCGCGCTTGCGCTGCCAGGCCGCGTACGACTGGCGGTCCGCCTCCGTCCAGCGGGGGCCGGGGCCGGAGCGGTACCGGCCGCAGCCCTCGGAGACGAGGCGGCGGCCCATGGCGGTGATCACCGGCGAGTTCGGGTTCCGGCGGAAGAAGGCAGTCCCGGGGAACGGCTCGTAGGCCGGCGGCGGCGTGGGCTTGGCCGGCGGGGGCTTCGGCTTCCCGGGCGGCGGGGTCGCCGGGTCGCCGGGGTTCCAGCTCGCCGGGTGCCGCAGCCGCTCGGCGACGTCCCGGCGGAACTGGTTCATGTCGATCCGCGGGTCCATCGGCTTCCGGCGGGTGGCCTCCTTGTGGGCCCAGACGCTGTTCGCCGACCAGCCGTGGAACCGGCAGCGGGCGGCCTGGACGCGGACCGCGACGTCGTACTGGGCGGCGGGCCACGAGCGCCCGGCCGCGCCGGAGTTTTCGACCTCCATGCCGTAGCTGCGTGCGTTGCCGTCGAGGGCGTCCGGGCCCGGCGCCGGGTGCTCCGCGAGCTCGTTGAGGACGGCGTTGTACGCGTTCCGGGCGACCATCCCGGCGTGGTTCGCGCGGCCGGAGCCGACGAGGTAGAGGCGGCCGGAGCGGGCGAGGAAGTCGTGGCACAGCGGGCCGGGAAGGTCGGCGTTGCCGGTGTAGCACCAGGCGGGCAGGCCGGAGCCCTCTCCGGCGGTGTGGTGGACCATCGTGGCGTGGACGTCGCCCCAGCCGTCGCCGCGCTGCCCGCGGTTGTGGGTGCGCCAGCCGGGCATCTCGACGATGTCGGTGATGCCCTCGGCGCGGAGGGCCGTCAGCCACTGGTCCGAGGTCATCGGGGTCGCCATCACGCCACCTCCGGCCAGTGCCAGCTCGCGTTCGGGTGCGGCGCGGTGTCGGAGAAGGGCACGTCCGGGTACGACGCCTGTCCGCCCTCGGGGCCGAAGAACGTCATCGACGTGGCGTCCTCGGTGACGGCGGTGATGAGCGCGGCCATGCACGTGCCGTCGAAGGTGTAGTGCACGATCCGTCCGACCGTGGGTTCGGCCATGGGGTCCTCCTGGCATGAGAAAGGCCCGCACGGTGGCGGGCCGGGGGGAGTGAGGCGGAGGGGCTGGGGTCAGCCCCAGAGCCCCTCGACGAGGATCAGGCGGTAGTCGAAGATGCCGCTCGTCGCCGTGTTGTTGACGCGGTGCTTGATCGTGACCGTCAGCGTCTCGCCCGGGACGAGGTTCGACAGATGTTTACGCAGGTCGAGCGGCTGGTTGTTGGCGCCGGGCGTGATCAAGGCGGCGTTGTCGTTGGGGCTGTAGACGACGCCCGAGACGGAGCCGGAGCCCTGCCACGAGGTGATCGTGTTGGACGAGGCCGAGTTGCGTTGCGTCGCGCGGATCTCGACCGCGACCTTCCCGGAAGCCGGGACGACGACCGACGCGGACAGCGCCCCGCCAGACGCGTCCGCATACGCGTTGCTCGACGTGGTCCGGCCGACGGTGGTGTCCTCGGTCTCGGCCGAGAACACGGTGAGCATCGAGGCGGTGATGATGTCCCCCGCGAGGGCCATGGGGACCTCCTTACAGGGCGAGACGGGCAGGGGTGGCGACCTGGACGGCGGCGCCCGCGGTGTGGCTCTTCGTGATGCCGTTGACGGACCGAATCCCGTTGGCCGTCTGCGTCAGGGTCGTGCCGGTGATGGCGGTGATGCGGATGAGCTCGCCGCCGATCAGGACGTCGAAGGGGAAGCGGGACGAGTAGGCCGCGGAGTCGATCCAGCGCGGGCCCGGGGAGGATACGAACGTGAACGTCGTCGCCGTGCTGGAGACGCCGGCGCCGAGCGTGCACCCGTCGGTGGCGAGTCGCCCCTGCACCGGATCGCCGACGACGCCGACGGTCCAGGGGCCGGCGGGGACGCACGTGAGGCTGATGTCCCACGTGCGGACGCCCGGCGTCTCCGTGATGCCCAGCACGAGGAGGTCGATCGGGCCGGGCGGCAACCAGTCGGGGAGGCTGGTGATCTGGATGCGGTCGCCGAGCTCCAGGCCGAGGAACCCGGGGATCAGCTCGGGGCGCCGGTGGAGCTTCAGCTTGACCGTGGGGTAGCGGGCCTCGTCCCAGGTGCCGAGGTGGCGCAGCCATCCGGCGATCTGGCGCGGCTGCTGGTCGGTGGCCAGGGACAGGTCGATCGAGTCGTCGTAGACGCCGACGCCCAGCGGCGGCGCCTTGATGGACAGCGGGCCGTCCTCGCGCACCGCGCGCGCCGACGTGCCGCCGATCCGGTTGACGGTGCGGTCGTTGCGGGTGGACTGGTCGTCCTCGACCGGCTCCAGGTCCGGATCGATGCTGCCGTACGGGATGACCATCTTCGGGGGCTGGTTGTAGAGGGTCGCGCGCTCCCGGTAGACGAGCGTCGCGGACTCCCGGGCCTCGGTGAGCAGGCCGCCGTCGCTGTCCGCGCAGTCCCGCAGAAGGTCGAGCAGGGCCGCCGGCCTCTGCGGCCCCATGGCCTCGCTCACCAGGGCGAGGTCCTGGTAGGTGGCGATGCCCAGCGTCTGGGCTTCCTCGGCGCCGAGGCGCGTGAGGCGGGCGCCCGCGGTCTCGCCGTCGAAGCCCTTGTCGGCGGACGCGTAGGCGGCGCTGATCGCGTCGGCGGACCAGACGGTGAGGTGGCCTGCCCGGATGTCGGGCAGGCCGCCGCCGAAGACGGTGTCGATCTGGGTGACCTGGCCCACGGTCCCGGCGACGGAGTCGCTGAGCTGTGTGTGGCCGCCGCCGACCTGGGTCCAGCCGATGGTCCAGGCCACGGTTCCGCCGCTCTGGGTGACGGTGAACTCCAGCCGCCACCAGCCCTGGAAGAGGCTGCTGTTGGTGGCGATGGCGACGTCCACGTTCAGGGCGCCCGTCTGGTCGTAGCCGAGGACGTGAGATCCGGTGGCGCCCTGGGTGATGCGCCACCGGCGGACGGTGCCGGACGTCTGCCACGAGAGCAGCTCCTGTTCGGCCGCCGGTGCGGCGCCGTCGACCCGGTAGAGCAGGCACACGGCCCAGGTGGTCGACGCGGGCACCGGCGCGGGCACGGTGCCGCGCATGGTGCCGCCAGGGGCGACCGTGGGCAGCGCGGCGGACCCGCCGAGGGTGTCGTCCTGCGCGAACGTCCAGCCGGTGACCCGCAAGGGGCTGTTGGTGGCGAGCGGGCTGTACGCCTGCGTGGAGCCGTTGGAGTCCTCGCACGGCCAGTACGCCAGGAGCGACGGGCGCGAGGGCAGACGGCGGCGGAGCGTGGAGTCGAGCGCCTTCTTGCCCTGGGACAGCCGCCGGAGGGTGCCGGCCGCGTCCACGGACGTCCACCCGTCCCGGCCGGACGGGGTCCACTTCGGCGGCCACGCCGACACTTCGCCGACGAACCGGTATGAGCGGTCGCTGATCGAGGCGCCGTTGGCGACGGTCCAGACCTTGCCGGTCGAGTCCGTGAAGCTGGTGGCCCCGGCGGTCTGGGCGGACAGCGAGGGGGCGGCGACCAGGGTGCCGCCGATGCCGGAGCGGATCTCGGCGCCGTAGATCCGCCGCTCGTGGTTGGTGTACCCCATGGTGGCGATGTCGCCGAGCTCGACGGCTGCCGTAGACGCGAAGATCGCGGTGACGCCGCTGGTGGTGACGGTCTGCCCGATCTGTGTCCAGGGCCCGGCGAGGCTCGCGGCGGTGTAGTAGGTGAGCGTGTAGCCGCCCGCGCCGTTGTTGACATCGAGGGTCGCGCGGACGGACATCCGCGGGCCGCGCGCGCGGAGCTTCGGCGAGCGGTGCTCCAGGGTGTTCGTGCCGTCCGGCGACCAGGTGAACAACAGCTCGCCCTCGCCGGTGATCATCAGCCGCCAGGAGCGGTTACCGGAGGTGGCGCCGTACTTGCCGATCAGCTCGTAGCCGATACCGGCCCCGGCCCACTGCCGGGGCGCCAGGTCGACGCGGACGTCGATGTCGCCGGTGATGTCCAGGACGGCGGTGTCCGGGGTGGTGGCGCGGCCTGCGACGCCCTCGGGAACGTAAAGGTACGGCTCCGCGCCCGGGACTGAAACTCGGAGCGGGGTGTTGCGGCCGATCTTCCCGTAGTACGGCGACCGCGGGTTGCGCGGCGAGTACTTCCCGTCGGTGTTCTTCAGGGTGAGGGAGCAGCGGCCCGGGTCGGCGGTGGAGGCGTTGCTGGGGATGCCCCGGGTGATGGTGACGCGGTCGCGGAGGTAGCTGTCGGGGGTGACGGCCGTCCACACCCCTCCGATCCCGAGCTCGATGCGGGCCCCGAGGGGTGTGTCCGGGAACGCCATGATGGCCTCCTATCTGCGCTGGCTGAGGACGAGGTTCGCGTCGCCGCCGCGGGCCTGGATGCCCTTGCGGAGCTCCTCGACGAGGTAGTCCGCGTGGCGGCTGCCGTCCGAGCTGATGACGATCTGGATGGGGTCGCGGCGCTGCCCGAAGGCGCCCCCGCCCGCCCCCGCGCCGCCGCCCGCGCCCGAGCTGGCGGACGCGGAGGAGGGCGGGGTGACGAGGCTGGCCATCGTGGCGTCGATCGCCGACCGGCCGGCCTCGATGCCCCGGACCAGGCCGGCGGGGACCATCGCGCCGACGGCGGCCATCACCCGGGAGGGGGAGTGGATGCCGAGGGCGCGCCTGATGGCGGCCTGCATGGACCGGGCGATCACGAGCATCTGCCGCTCGATCGCGGACTGTTCCCGCTGGAGGCCCTTCACCAAGCCCTGGGCGGCCTGGATTCCGGCGCCGTACATGGCGTTGCCCGCGACGTTCCCGGCCTGGGTGGCGGCCGTGACGAGCTGTGCCTGGGTGGCGTTGATCTGCTGGATCTCGCCCCGGGACGCGGCGGCGAGCGCGGCAGCCGCGGCGGCGCCCTGCTCGACGCCGGCCTGTGCGATCTGGGCGATGAGGTCGGCGCGGACGCCCCGGGAGCGCAGGGTGGCGAGCTGCTGCGCGAACCGCTTCGCCTGCTGGAGGCGGGCGGTGAGGTTCGCCCAGATGCTCGTGGCGGTGGTGCCGCCCTGGTCGCCGGTCTGGGTGATGTTCGCCGCGTCGAGGACGCCCTTGCGGACCGACGAGGCGAGCTCGTCGCGGGCCTTGATCTGGTCCGCCAGCGACTTGTTCGCGGCCTTGAGCCGCGACGCTACGATGCTCTCGCGCGCGGCCAGCCGCAGGAGCGCGGCCTCGCCCGTGTCGATGCGGGCCAGGGCCGTGCGGCGCTTCTTGCCGGTGAGCGAGCGGGAGACGATCCCGGCGAGCCGGTCCGCCGCCGCCTGCACGTCCTTCATGGTGCCGGTCATGCCGACGATGAGGCCGCGCGCGATCCAACGGCCCTGCTCCGCCGTGACCTTCGACGGCGAAGCGATCCCGAGGGCCCTGGCGATCGGGCCGGGGACGACCGACTTCGCCCAGCCCATGATCTTGTCCGTGATCCAGCCGCCCATGGCCTGGATGCCGTCCCAGAGGCCCCGGACGATGTCCTTCCCCTTGTTGAGGAGCAGGGAGCCGAGGGCGCCGAGTCCTCGGGTGATCCGGCCGGGGAGGCCCTTGAGCCAGGCTACGAGGTCGGACGCCTTCTGCGTGACACCGGTCTTGATCTTGTCCCAGTGCTTGATGACGATCCCGACGATCGTCCAGTTCATGAAGAAGTCGAGGATCTTCTGACCGGCGCCCTTGATCATGTTCCAGAGCCAGTCCCAGATCTTCCCGGACCACTCTTTGATCTTGTCCCAGTTGGCGATGATCAGCGCCGTCAGGCCGATGACCGCCGCGATGATCCAGCCCACCGGGCCCATCGCGATCAGCCACTGTGCCGCCATCGTCGCCGCCCAGATCACCGCCCGCGCCGCCATCATCGTGAACTGAGCGATGGCGAGCGCGGCCGTCCGGATCAGCTGCATCGCGAACGTGGCCATGCCCGCGAGCGCCGACCCCATCCAGGCCGCCGCCGTCCGGGCGCCGGCCACGACCGCAGCGGCGGCCAGCCGCGAGTAGGTCAGCAGGCCCGCCATCAGCAGCCGGGACCAGGCCGCGATCGTCGTCCAAGCCGACGTCGCCATCAGCGCGTTGGCCGCCGCTGCGATCCGCCCGCCCAGCGCGTACCCCATCGCGGCGACCTTGGCCACGAGGAGGATCGCGGCGAGCGCGGAGAGGACCGGCGTCGGGGTGTTGCTGATCACGATCGCCATGGCGTTCGCGATCGTGGTGAGCGCGCCCATCAGCGGGGCCGCCGCCACGAGCAGCGCACCGAGCGCCGCCGCCAGGTTGAGTAGGGTGCCGCCGCCGTTCTTCGCCATGTTGAGGAACTGAGCGAAGCCCGCGCTGTCCTTCAGCCCGGCGGCCCAGTCGGCGAAGGCGCGCGTCATCGAGGCGAGGCCGCCAGTGACCGTGCCCGAGACGGGGAGGAACGCCTGGAACAGTTCGGCGAAGCCGCGGCCGAGGTTCCCCAGGAAGGCGAGGAAGTTGGTCAGCGCGCCGCCGGACGCGGCGGCCATGTCGGAGAGCCAGGTCTTGAACCCGGCGCCCTGCACGCCCTGTTCGATCTTGCCGAGGGCATCCCCGGCGGCCTTCCCGAAGGACTGCACGAACGGGGTGAGCGAGGGGAGCAGCGACCGAATCAGGTTCAGGCCGCGGGTGAAGAGCGGCATCGTGGTCGACGCCATCGACGCCGACCAGTCCTCGGTCGCGGTCTTGAGCTGGGCCTGCGCCAGGGCGGCCTCGCGGGTCGCCTTCGGCAGGCCGGCGGTCTGCCGTTGGAACGCCATCTCGGCGTCCTTCGTGGCCAGCCGGGCGGACTGGTAGGACTTCTCTGCCTTCTTCGCCAGGTCCGAGCCCTGCGCCTTGAGCTTCGCGGCGAGCGCGGCCTTGCGGGCCTCGTCTTCCTGCGCCTGCGCGAGCTTGTCGGCCGCGTCGGCGGCCTCCTGCATGAGGGCTAGCTGCGGCTTGACGGCCACCGCGAAGGCTCCGGTGGCAAGGCCGGCGGCCGTTGCGCCCGCAGCGAGGCCGCCGAGCGCGGTGGAGAGCGCGGCGACGGCCGGAATCCCGACACTGACCGATGCGGCGGCCGGCCCGATCTTCTTCAGCGCCGCGACGGCGACCCCGGCATAGTGCCGGATGCCGTCCGACAGGCCCCGGCCGGCGGCCTCTCCCTCGGAGACGAAGCGGCCCCGGAGGTCGCGGAGTTGCCCGTCCGCGTCCCGGGCGAGGCCGCGGAGCCGCAGGCGGGCGGCGGCGAGGCCCGAGCGCCACCCGGAGTCATCCGCGCGAAGGACTCCGACGAGCTCGCCGACGGTGAGCGCCATGCGCCACCCCCCTCAGGTCTTGGGCTCGGGCGGCGCGAAGTGCCGCTGGATACGGGTGTCGCTGCTGAGCAAGCCGAGGATGCGGACGCGGAGCCACCGCCAGGACCGGGCGCGGAGCAGCGCCCGGTCGCCGACGTCGATGCCGTACGTCTCGTGGAGGTCTGCCTCGATGAGCGCCCACTGCTCCAGCAGCGCCGCCCAGGTCAGGTCTGGGCGGCCTTTCGGGCGCGGACGGTAGCCGGCCGGGAACTCGTACCACTCCGCGAGCCCGGTTTCGGGGTCGATTTCGCCGCACGGGATGAGGCCCGGCGCTGCTCCCGGTTCGCCGGGCCCGCCTGAGAAGGGTCGCCCCCGGCGTTCCAGTAGGTTTCGGCGGCGTCGAGGCCCTGGCTGATCCAGATGACGGCGGTCAGGGCGACGTGCCGGAAGCGGGGCCAGTCCAGGTTCTCGCGGAGCTTGGGGAAGGTGTCGCCGAGGGCGGCCTCGTACAGGTTGAGTTCGGCGAGGTCGTCCAGGGCAGCGGAATCGGGCTCGGCGTCCGGGTCGGCGGCCAGTTTGAGGCCGGTCTCCATCAGCTTCTCGACGAGCAGGCCGTTTTCGGCGGACGGGCCCTCGATGTGGAAGGTGCGGACCTCGCCGTCGGTGCACTTCACGGGGAGGTCGAGGGAGTCGCCGAGGAACTCGTCCAGGGTCTTGAAGGCCATTAGGGGGTCACCGGGTTCGTGATCGGGGCCAGCGGGCCGGTGCCCTTGAGCGTGACCTTGACCTGGCCGAGGGCCTTGTAGTCGCCGCCCTGCGGCTCCCACTCGACGAGGACGGTCCCCTTGTACGCCTCGGGCAGGCCGTTGCGGTCGTAGAACCGGACGCCGATCTTGCTGCCGCTGCCCCAGCCGAAGGACGCCAGACGGAGCTTCTCGTGGACGGTGGAGAACGCGGTGCTGTCGGCGGTGGACTTCCGGTTGAACGTCGCCTCGATCTGCCACGCTTGCGCGGTTTTGGTCGACTCCTCCCAGCCGTCCGAGTCGTAGCTCGTGGAGTCCTCGAAGTTCGGCGGCCACGTCGGCTGGAATTCCGTGATCGCCGGGCAGAGCTGGTAGTCCGGGGCCAGGTCCGTGCCCATGTTGATGTCCAGGCGCCAGTCCCGGGCAAGCTGGTCTTCGGTCGGCGTCGTCATGTGACGCTCCTCCTCAGGTGTTCAGGTAGGGGGCGGGCCGGGTGGCGCGCACGTAGTAGTTGGCGGTCATCTCCTGGCGCCCGTGCGGGTCTTGGCCGAGGAGGGTTTGCGACTGGCGCCAGATCAGCGCCACGCGGGTCGAGCCGAGGTAGACGCCGCTCCGGTTGTGGAGCAGCGCGAAGACGGCGTCGGCCATGTCGGCGGCGTCGAGCGGGTCGGGCCCGGACCGGATCCACACCTGGAGGCCGGTGATCGCGGCCGACAGGTCGGTGTCCTCGACCGGGTAGGGGTTGAGCCAGAGGATCCGGTCCGGCGCCTCGGGGCGGGTGCCGTGGCCGATGGCGGTGATGTCCTCGCCAGGGGCGTAGACGCCGCCCGGCCGGTAGACGCCGAGGCCGCCGTCGGCCAGGAGCTGCGCGCCGCCGTCGAGGATGTCGCGGGTGTAGCTCACGGGCTCCTCCGGGCGTGCGAGAGGGCCCGCGCGGAGGCGGGCGGACGGGCGGGAAGGGGTTAGCCGCGGAGCCAGGCCCGGAGCGGTACGGCCATGAGGCGGAGCGCCGTCTCCCGGGAGTCGTTCATCGCCGACTCCAGGTACTTCGCGCGGCGCCCGGGGAGGTGCCGCCAGGTCAGCTCTTCGTGCTGGCGGACGGCGTACGGCGTGTCGTAGGAGATCGTGGCCTCCAGGTCGTTCACGGCGGCCCGGCCGGAGCGCTCCAGGGTGCCCTCCTCCAGCGGTACGCGCTGGTTGGAGACGGACAGGACATGTTCGGCGGCCCGGCCGAGGCCCCGCGAGGCGAGGCGCCGGCCGCGGGCGGTCCACTGCCGGTCGCCCTGCCAGGAGACGCGTACGTACCGGGTCATGCGAGCTGCACCTCCAGGTGGTCGGGTGTGGGCAGGCCGCCGCCGTCGTGGTGGAGCGTGGTGATGACGGCCGTACGGCGGCCGGACGGCAGCCGCACGCGGCTCTTCGGCGGGATGGAGGGGCCGAGGCGGGTGTAGAACGTCGCGGAGGACGTGACCTCGTCGCCGTCGGGCGCGCGAACGAGCCGGGTCTTCTCCTCGACCCACGCCCGCAGCGGGGCGGCGGGACCGTACTGGGGACCGGACGGGCCGGTCCCCAGGTACGGCTCCACCACCACCTCGTGCCGCAGCCAGATCCCGGGCAATTTCACGAGCGCACCCCCTGCATGACCCAGATGTCCGGGGTCAGCACCGGTGCGAGGAGCGAGTCCCACACCTTGGGGGCGATCTGCCGGCCCGGGGAGTCCCCGCCCGAGACCGCGGTCACCGAGCGGCTGAGCTTGGCCGAGCCGAGCTCGACGCTGCCCCACCCGGCACCGGCGGCGCCGGTGGTGTCGCCGATCTCGTCGCCCCACTCGGCCTGAGCGCACACGGCGTCCGCCATGGCCTGCGCCACGAGGGCGTTCGTGGGCAGGCCGGACGCGTCGGCGTCGTACAGGCAGTGCCGGAAGACCTGGGCGTCGAGCATCAGGGACGCCCCGGCGAGCAAGACGTCGATGTCCTCCGGGGCGGGCTTGCCGGTGTACGCGGTGTACTGGGCGGGGGTCGCGTAGACGGGCATGGCGACCACCTCCCCTACGCGGACGCGCCGATGATCACGATGTCGTACGTGACCGCCGTCCCGGCCCCGGAGTTGCCGACCTTGAGGATGTCGCCGGTCCCGGCGGTGACCGCGTACCCGGTCGGGTCCGCCGTCCCGGTGGCAAGCCCGAGGGCCGCGCCGGGGCGCAGTGCCAGCGTGCCGGTGGCGCCGAGGAGCGCCGCCCACGCATTCGACGTCGCGTTGCCGATCACGACGTTGTTGACGTTCGCGTCGGCGGCCTTGATGTACAGGCCCTTGATCCGTACGAAGGTGATCGCCTGCCCGAAGGCGTCGAGGAGGACGCCGGCCAGGTCGAGGTCCTCGCTGGCCGACGCGTTCAGGGTGCGCCGGTCGGAGAACACCCGGTCGGCCTGGCCGACACCGGTTCCGCTCGACCAGGCCGTAGACGACCGGGCGGCCAGCGGCGCGGCGGCCGTCGTCAGGTCCAGGGCGCTGGAGAGGTTCGCGTTGACCGCGACGGACAGAGCAGAGAGCAGAGGCATGGTGCGGCCCTCCTCAGGTCGCGATGACGAGCGGCACCGCGCGCTTGAACGCGGGTGTCGCGATCGTCGCCGGGGCCGTGCCGGTCAGGCCCGAGCCGGACGTCTGCGCCAGGTTGCCCTCGCCGGTCAGTACCGGCTTGGCGGCGGTCGAGCCGATCAGCGTCGGGACGGTCGTCGCGGCCACCGACAGCGCCGCGAAGTACACGCCGCTCTTGGCGATCCGCTGCGCCGTCGCCAGCGGGAACGTCTTGGCGGTGTCGGCGGCCCACGCCTCCGTGGTCTTGTCGGCGGACTGCGCCAGCAGCGCGCCGGACCCGGAGTACAGGGCCGCGAACTGGTTCGTCGGCGTGCCCGCGGCGGTGGCGCCGGAGACGAAGGTGAGGTTGGAGACCAGGTCACCCTCGTGGAGGTACAGGGCGACGGAGCACATCACGCCGGTCGCGGCGGTGGCGACGTCGTCCAGGCCCACACGGGGCAGGTTCGCCCGGTGGAAGACGGCGTCGGGGTCCGGGCGGCCGGACGAGTTGAGGTATCCGAGGTCGTTGCGGGGGATCCCGCGGAAGGTGCCGAGGCTCACAGCTGCTCCTCCTGCTTCTGCTCGCTGCGGGCGAGGATGGTCTTGCGTGCCTTGCCGTTCTGCTCGGCGGCGAGGATGCGGTCGAACTCGGCGCTGGCGTCGGAGTCGTCCGTGCCGAGGGCGTCGAGGTAGGCGAGGACGTCCGGCACGTCGTGCGCGGCCGGGTCGAACAGCTCGGCGTCCGAGGCCGACGAGACGACCGGCGCACCGACGGCGGCCATCGCCTCCGCCGGAGAGGCCACCTCGACGGCGGCCTCCGGGACCAGGACGTAGCCCTGGCGGCGGAAGTACTCGATGGCCGCGCGGCCCTCCTTCGTGGAGTCGTCCACGAGGCCGGTGCCCTTGTGGAAATGCACGCCGACGGACTCGCCGGTGAAGTCCCTGCTCGGGGACTCGACGGTGTACGCGTTCACGCTGGTCACCGCACCTTCACGTTGCGGAGCACACCGCAGCTCTTCGTGTTGCGGAGAACGGCGGCGACCGGGCCCATCTCGACCTCACCGGTCTTAACGGCGCCCGGGACGGTGAAGTCGGGCATGTACGTCTCGACGAGCGGGGTGCCGGCCATCGCGGCGCCGTGGAAGGCGTCGAGGCCCAGCGACACGGCGTAGATGTCGGTGAGGCCGGTGATGACGCCGCCCGCGCCACCGCCGTCCACGTCCGCCGAGCGGATCGGGATGATCGGCGCGGAGCCGTCGGAGCGGTCGCCCAGGTCGACGAGGACCCAGTCGCCGTACTTCTCGATCAGCATCCCGAGGTCGTCGCGCTCCGAGGTGAACTGGGAGGCGCGGCGGGCCAGGGACTTGATGCGGCTGATGGACTTGGTGTTGCCGAGCAGCGCCTTCACGCCCGCCGGGACGGAGCCGTCGGCGCCGGTGTCGCCGGATCCGACCTGCGAGCCCATGATCCGGGACAGGAAGTCGTCGAGGGCGTCGAAGGCGCTCATGGCGATGTCCTCGGTGGTGACTGTGGCCGGGGACCAGTCGAGGTAGCCGGCCGAGATGCCCTCGTTGATCGGAAGGTACTCGGTCGACTGGTTGACGAGAGCCTTGTCGAGCCCGTCGAAGCCCGCGTCATCGACGGCGGTGTCGCCGAGGATGAGCTCCTGCTGGAAGCGGGTCCGCATCGAAGTCAGCTTCTGGGTGAGCTGGAAGCTGATCTCGTTGGAGGCGGCCGGGCCGAGGCGGGCGAGCTTGCGGTCGACGTTGAAAGCTCCGCCGAGCGGGTGGAGTTCGACGGTCTTCCGCTCGCGCGATGCCTGGTTCGGCGTGTACTCCTCGTTGAACCGGCGGAAGGCCGCGCTCGACGGGGCGAGGAGTCGGGTGTAGCCGTAGGTGAGGGAGCCGTCGCCGGTGCCCGGGGTGACGGTGTCGTCCCAGACCATGTTCCGGAAGAGCCAGCTGTTGCGGCGGAGGTTGTCGATGACGGCGAAGTCGATGTCGGCCTGGGTGTTGAGCTGCGCCTGGGCGAGCGTCACGGGCATGAGGTACTCCTGAGGGGTCAGGTCCGGTAGTGGTTGGTGATGGCCCCGGAGAGGGAGCCGTCGCGCTTCTTGGCGTCGCCCTCGCGGGTGCCGCCGGACAGGTCGCCGCCGGAGCGGGTGACGGCCTGCGCGGCGAAGGTCGGGTTGTCCTTGACGGCGGCCTTGATGGCGTCGTCGAGGGCGGCGGTGAAGCCCTTCACGGCCGGGTCGAGGGCGGCGAGGGCCTTCACGAAGGCCCTGCTGTCGAGCAGCGCCCCGGCCTTCGCGCCGGCCTTCTCGGCGCGGGCCCACACAGCGAGCTCGACATCCCGGGCGCGGAGGTCCGCGTCCTTCGCGGCGAGCGCGCTGTCCTTCTCCGCGATGGCGGCGGCGAGCTTCTCGGGGTCCGGCGGCGCGTCGGCCTTCACGAGGCCGAGGGCCTTGCCGATCTCCTGGGCGAGCGCGGCGCGAGCGTCGTCGGCGGCCTGTGCCTTGGCGGTGGTCCGGTCCTTCGCCGCTTCCTTGCGGGCGTCGGCGAGGTCCTTTTCCAGCCGCTTGATCGTGGCGGCCGTGTCGTCGCCGCCGGTCTTGGTGTCCGTGGTGCCGGAGCGCTGTCCGGACCCGGATCCGGCGCCGTCCGCCTGTCCGGACTGCTGTCCGCCCTGGTCAGCGACCTGTCCACCGGACGTGTCCGTGTCGGATCCGGATGCGGATCCGTCGGCGTCCCCTCCGTCCGCGTACAGGTACGGGTCGAAAGGGCCGGTCGAGTAGGGGTGAGCCCAGCCTGCGCCGTCGAGGCGAAGGTGTCGGGCGAGGGTGCGCTTCGGCATAGGTGCCCTCCTGGGGCGGGGTGCGATGGCCGGCGCCTGGCCGACCTGAGGAAGGGGTGGTGCGGGGCCCGCGCCGGGCGGGCCGTGGTGCTCCCGTCCGCGCCAGGCGGAGGGAAGTTCAGGGGCGCGCCGCTCTCGGGCGGGCGAGCGTGGAGACTGAGCGCATGGACACGACGCTGACCACGTACGACGGACCGGCCACGATCGAGGGGGAGGCCGTTCAGCTGCTGCGGCTGCGCGTCACCGAGACGCAGGACGACGGGGTCGTCTTCCCCGATGAGCCCGTGCGGCTGCTGCGCAGTTGGACGGCCGAGGCCGAGTTCCAGGCCGAGCCGAAGCTGGCCTGGATCTGGGCCAACCTTGAAGGCGGCGTGGAGATCCGGCTGCCGGACTGTGACGAGCCGGGCCGCGCGCTCATGACCGGGATGGACGTCCTGGACGGCGGCGGGTGGACGGTGTACTTCACCGGTACCGGAGCGCCGCCGATGTCCTAGCGGGCCCCGATCTGTTCGCGCGCGGGCTTGCGGCGGAGGTCCGGGTGCGCGGCGACGTGGCTGCGGGCCTCTGCCTGCCACCGCCGTACGAATGCGACTGCGCGCCGTCGGGCGGGCTCGTCGGTCGCGGCGGCCTGGCGGCGCTTCCACTCCCGGATCCGCCGCTCGATCGCCCGCTGACGCTGCGTGTCCGCGTACGTCGTCCCGGGCGTCGGGTGATGCGGCGGCCGGGTCGTCACCCCGGGCAAGTAGCCGGCCAGGCTGTGCCGGCAGTTCGGATGGAACAGGCCCGCCGCCCTGGCCTCGGTGAGGCTGCCGGCCACGTGCACCGCGACCGTCTCCGGCGGCCGGAGAGCAGCCCGCAGCCCGGTCGGCTGGATCGCCGCCTCCGCCCGGATCGTGCGCGGCCCGGACTCCGCTCCCAGGCTGAGGACTTCGCCCTCCCACGGGGCGCACAGCGGGCACTCCAACGGCGCGTCCGACACGACCACCAGGCCGACGCCGACCTCCGCGAGGGCGTCGATGTGCCCCTCGATCGCCGCGCGGGCGGTCACCGACCGGACGGCCATCTCGGCGTACGCGGCGAGCTCCCACGACCGGCCCGCCGCATCGGTGAAGCCGCTCACGCCCCGCTGCGCGAACCGGTCGAGCGCGTGCTGGGTCGCCTGCCTCCGGGTGAGACCGCCGAGGAGCACCGGCGACGACGCCCGGGTCACGATCGACCGGTAGACGTCGAGCACGGCACGCGTGATCCGCACGTACAGCGGGCGGGTGTCGTGCGCGTACGACGCGGCGAGCCGGTCGACTGCGGGCGCCCCGGGCAGGACGCGGCGGGCCTGAAGCTCGCGGCCGATGTCGAGCGTGCCGAGCTCGGCGACGGCGGCCTGCCGCCCGCGGCCGTACGCCTCGGCGAGCGCGCGGCCGACGGCGCCGGTCGCGTCCTGCTGGAGCGCGTTGGCGACGTCCTCGACGGCCTGGCGGAGGTCGCCGATGGATCGGAGCTTGATCTCCGCCCACAGAGGGCTGTCGATGCCGGCCATGAGCGCGGCCTGGAGCTTCTCCAGGAGCGCGAGCTCGGCCTCCGCGTACAGCGTGGCGATCGCCGCGGCGAGGTCCTCGGCGATGGCGGGGGATACGGGCATCAGGCCGCCTCCCCACCGCCCTGGTCGGCTGTGCTGCCGAAGAGCTGCTGACCGGTGGCCGTCGGGTCCGTGACGTCCTTGCCCGACTCGGCCCTGATGCGCCGGACTTCCGCGGCCTGCTCCTCGGCGGGCATCCCCGGGTTCACCAGGGCCACCAGGGTCTCGATGGACGCGGCTCCCGCGCGGGAGAGGAGATCGGCCGTCTCGGCGAGATACCGGCCGTCCTCCTGGACGGAGTCGGCGAACCGCACGACCGGGCGCTCCACCTCGA
Source organism: Streptomyces sp. NPDC048659 (assembly GCF_040650575.1). Classification (NCBI taxonomy): domain Bacteria; kingdom Bacillati; phylum Actinomycetota; class Actinomycetes; order Kitasatosporales; family Streptomycetaceae; genus Streptomyces; species Streptomyces sp. NPDC048659. The sequence continues at coordinate 72,922 of NZ_JBEZHM010000017.1, forward strand.
CGGACGGCAGGCCGGGGAACAGCGGCGAGTTCTCCAGGACCAGGAGCGTCTCGGTGATCTCCGCAATCCCGATGGCCTCCAGCTCGGACTTCCGGCCCCGGGTGGACATGCTCCGCGAGGACCGCGCCTTGACCTCGGTGGCCGTGATGGCCGTGCCGTCGCTGTCGTCGCCGAACGTGGCCCCGGAGTAGCCGGCGTTGTGGACGACCCGGCCGACGAGGTCGACGATCGTCTCGCGGTGCTCCTGGAACCGGATGGCGAACTGGTTGAGCGTGATGCCCTTGCCGGACTCGGTCGGCGGGATGTTCATCTCGGTGAAGACGTCGCGGTCTTCCCAGGCCACGCCCTTCCCGGGGCCGAGGGACTGGAGGTAGCCGGACGGGACGAGGATGCGTGAGCGCGCGTGCCGGATGTCCCGCATCCAGCTCGTGTACGTCTCGTCGATCGCCGACAGGAACGGCTCCTGCCCCTGGAAGTCCGATGTGCCGAGGCTGTCGGCGCCGGGGATGTCGTGCCAGTCGGGCGCCGTCACGGAGTTCGGGATGTAGCTCGTCGCCAGGCGCTTCCCGATGGGCAGCACGATGACGGGCTGGTAGCTCTGGGTCTCCCGGAACGCGCCGAGGTCGACCGGCTTGCCGAGGTGGTCCTCGGTGCCCTCGTAGACGCCGTGCAGGATGACGCCGGGCTCGTGGCGCTCCAGGTGCCGGACGACCTTCTGTCCGTCGGTGCCGATGACCTGCCAGAACGTGACGGCCCGCAGTCGGCCGCCGAGGAACTCCGGCGCCGCGCCGTCGGCCCGGACGGCGGTGATCCATGGCCGGTCGCTGACCTCGGTGTCCCACATGAGCCGCAGGTAGCCGCCGCCGAGGGCGGCGGACATCTCCGCGCGCGCGAGGAGGGTCTGGCGGAGACCGGTCTCCATCAGGGTCTCCAGGCGTTCCCGCGTGGCCTTGTTCTTGGTGATGAGGGCGGGCGGCTCGGAGAACAGCAGGTCGGCGCTCGTGCGGGCGATGTCACGGGCGAGCGGCATGTGCAGGCCGTTCCGCTTCTCGCCCAGCGGGACCGGCTCGCCCCAGATGATCCGGGCCGCCATCCCGATGAGGCCGCCCCGGTACTGCGAGGGCCGGTTCGCGGGGCGGCCGTAGGGCCGACCGTGGTTGCCCCGGCGGTTGCTGTAGCGGTAGACGAGGCGGTCGGGGTTGGCGGAGTACCAGGCGGACCAGTCGGCCATGTCGGAGGCGACGATGGGGTTGATCGGGGGCCACGGTGCGTTCGTCTCAGGCAGCGGCATCGGGCACCTCCTCGTCTGGTGTCGGGTTCTCGATCGCCTCGGCGGCCGTGCGTCGGGCGTTGGCGAGCTCGGCGCGCAGGGCGGAGAGCTTCAGGGTGCCGTAGGGCATCGGCAGGGCGAGGTCGCCGATGAGGCATTCAGGGCCGCCCCCGACCCGCATGTAGAGCGGGAGGTGCAGCTGGTCGGAGCGGGTCACGCGGCCACCTCCAGCTTCGTGCGGATCAGTGGGCGCCACTCGTGCGCGGTGGAGTGCAGCGCGTACCGGAGGGCGTCCACGCTGTGGTCATCAATCTTGAGCGGGGCATCCTCGCCCTTGAGCGCGGCCTTCTCGTCCCACGCGTACGAGGGGAGCTCGCCGAGCAGGCCCTTGCACGAGCGGTGGATGGACAACACGTTCTGCCCCAGGGCGACGGACACGGACCGGATGCCGTCCTTCACCGTGTTGTCCGCCTTCGCCACCCCCGGAAGGCCGTCGGCCCACAGCTGCGTCATGAAGCTGGCGGCGCTCGGGTCGACGAACACCCACTGGGGCTGCACGCCCTTTACACCGCGGTGCTCGTACGAGGCGAGCCAACTGCGTAGGCCCTTGCTGTATTCGGCGTCGGTCAGCTGCCGGCGCGCGAGGCGGGAGTCGTGCCGGTACTCGCTCGCCGCGTACAGCCGGTTGTCGCTGCCGACGCCGACGAGGAGCGCGGCGAAGGGGTTGATCGTGCCGTAGTCGAGGCCGACGGCCATCCACCGGGTGATGTCCGGGAGCAGGTCGACGACGTGCTTCTTCTCGTCGAACATGTCGTAGACGACGCCCTCGGCCAGGCACCACTCGCCCAGGACGTAGCGGCGGTAGAAGAGGCCGGTGTACTCCAGCTTGAGTGACTCGACGTACGCCTCGGGAAGGTATGGGTTGTCGTCCAGGGAGAAGCTGAAGCGGTGCAGGTCGATGGCGGCCGGGTCCTGGGACTCGGCGAGCGTGCCGTCGCGCTGGAGGTGCAGCCGGGCGCGGTCGAGGAACCCCTTCTTCAGCCAGTGGTTCGGGCCCTCGGGGTTGGTCGTCCCGAACCACTGCGCGCCGTGGATGCTCAGGCGGGTGCCGAGCATCTTGAAGAACGTCTCGGGGAACGTGGTGACCTCGTCGAGGTACGCGCCCGCGAGGGTCATGCCCTTGATCTTCTCGGCGGCCCGCTCGTCGTTCGCGCCGGCGGTGTAGATCGTGCGGCCGAAGAGGATGAGCTCACCGGCGCCCGCCTTGTAGACGCAGCGCTGCGAGCCGACCATCTCGATGATCGGGTCGATGATGTTCCGCTTCAGGGTCCGCTCGGTCTTCCCGACCATGAGGAGCGGACCGGCGGGCCCCACCCGCACGTACTTCAGCCACACCAGGATCGAGCTGATCGTCTTGGACGAGCGGACCGCGCCCTCCCACAGGTTCCCGCGCGCGGTCGCGAGCATCGTGGAGCGGAGCTGCTTCCCGGCGAGGGCCTTGTACATGGCGCGCCCCCTCCTGGTCGGTCTACTCCGGCGGCGCGCCTCCGCCCATCATGTCTCGGAGCCAGGCGTCAACGGCCGCGAGGCCCTGCTGGTCGGTCTCGGCCGGGACCAGGCGCAGCGACTGCGCGGCGGCGGCGGTCGCCGCGGACATCAACGCCCGCTTGTCGGCGGCGAGCGGCTCGGGGATCTCATGGGAGTTGTAGGTGTGCTCCTTGCCGCCGAAGGAGTGGATGACGGCCGGCTCCCACATCTGCGCGGTCAGCCGGAGGGCGTCGTCGGCGAGGGCCTCGGCGAGGATGACGCGCTTCTCCTCCAGGTCCGCCTTCCGGGCGGCGGTGGCGGCCTCGGTGGCGGTCCGGTCGAAGGTCAGGTGCATGGCTGCGGCCTGGACGCTGATGGTCCGCCCGGAGCGGTCCAGTTGGCGGGCGATCTCGTTGCGGCTGAGGCCCTGCGCGTGGAGCTCGCGGATCCGGTCCCGGTCGGCGTCGGTGACGGGGTTCGTGTACTGGTTCTCTGCCATGGGTCACCTCCGGGGCGGGCTGGTCGATACGATCCGAGCCACGAGAAAGGGGTGGGGATGGGCAAGTTCAACGTGCGCCCGGACATCGACGCGGCGGCCGAGAAGGCCGGCCCGGCGCTCGGGTCGAAGCGCGAGATTCAGCAGCTGCCGAGCGTCTTGTGGGAGGGCGAGCACGTCGACAGTCTCGCCACCGGCGTCTACGGCGGCGGGAATGGTCTGGTCGCGCTCACGGACCGGCGGCTGGTTTTTTTCAAGCACGGGATCATGGGCCAGAAGCTGGAGGACTTCCCGCTCACCAACATCTCCTCCGTGCAGTGGACTGCCGGCCTGCTCATGGGCACGCTGTCGGTGTTCGCGTCGGGCAACCGAGCGGACATTAAGTCCGTGGCGAAAGCACAGGGCGAGGCGCTGTCCGGTCGGCTGCGGATGCTGCTGGCGACGCCGGCCACGCAGGCTGCCCCGGCCGTGGCGCCGGTCGGGGCGCCGGACGTGGCGTCGAGGTTGGCGACGTTGGAGCAGCTGCGGGCGGCCGGGGCGATCAGCGATGCGGAGTACGGGGAGCGCCGGGCGGCGATCCTGGCGAGCATCTGACGGTGGTCATGCCGAAGGCCCCGACTGGGTGTTGGTCGGGGCCTTCGGTGTGTTCGGAGTCCGGGCACGCCGGAGACGCCCCCATGATGGACGACGTCTCGACTTTTTGCAACTAGTTGCAAAAAGCGGGCGGGGGTGGGGCGGGGGCGCGCCAAGGCGGGCGGGGCGCGGCGGCGGGGTGGGGAGCAGCTTCCCCGGGGGCGGGGGCCCGGTGGGGCGGTGCGGGAGGGCCGCCCTCCGGGCCCTGGCGGGCCCTGCGGGTGAGTCCCGGGCGCCCTTCGGGCGCGTTCACCGGTACTCAGTCCGCGCAAGCGCGGACCGCTCTGGCCTGCGCCTTCGGCGCGCACCGGCCAGAGTTCGGGCCCCTGCGCCTCCGGCGCGCACGGGGCCCTCTGCCCACCGTCACCGCCCCACCGGGCCCCCGCCCCCGGGTGAAGTCCCCTTATGTGCAAGGGACTTCAATTCCAAGTGTTGCAAAACGCTACGGCATGGGTCATAATAGAGACACGAAGGCAGCAAGGGGCCGCAATCCCCAAGTCTTCGCAAACCAGCACAACTCAACAGAGAGAGGACGACATGTCCGACGAATACGACGAGACCGGCCAGAATCTGGTCATCTCCCTGGTCTCCGTCTACCGGATCATCCGGAAGGTCTGCGGACGGCTCCCCCTTCCGATCGAGCTGCCCGACGGCCCCGTGTACGACGGGGAGCTCACGATGCAGGCAGTCGGCCGCACGGTGTTCATCCTTCAGGACGCCCCCGTCGACGAGGAAATCCGCAAGGACCTCACCACCGCCTGCCTGATGTGGCTCGCCGCCTCCAAGGTGATCATGTGGTACCTGAGGTTCCCCGATGACCCGACCGCCGAGATTGAGGCCACGCACCTCATGGTCGCCGCAGGTGAAGCGGCCATCGACGCGGGAAGCGCCCTCCTGGAAAGCGAGACGGACGACTAGCCCCACCCGAAGCCCCCGGCATCCAGCCGGGGGCTTTCCCCGTTTCCGGCACGGACATCGACGGCCCTGCGGGCCGGGCCGCCCCCTGTGTGCCCTTCGGGCACGGGCGGCCAACAGCAGCAAGGAAGGCGGCCCCCTAAGTGCCCTTCGGGCACGGGCCGCTACACCCGCCCTGCCGGGCGGGGCGCTTCGCGCAGGGCCCTCCAAGGCGCTTCGCGCCGGGCCCGCCCCTGCGGGGCCAAGGAGCGCGCTCCGCGCGCGGTACCCAGGCGGCGCCCGGCGCTCATCGCCCGGCGCGCCGCCGGTACCCCTGGCGCCCCTTCAGGGCGTCCAGCACCGTCGCTCCCAGCCACACGTCCGCCCGGCCCCGTCGGCCGTCAGGGGCCGGCCACCGGCCCTTCGACTTGTCCGCCCGGATCGCGCCCGCGCTGACGCCCGTCGCAGCCTCGATCTCGGCGGCGCTGTACTCGCGGCGCGGCTCCAGCTCGACGGCCGGGCGCGCCAGGTGCTCGCTCACGACACGGTCGACGGCGGCCGGGTCGTACACGTACGCGCGCCCGCGCCTGCCGAGCGGCTCGGGCCACTCGGGGTGCGGGACCCAGTGGGTCGTCACGGTGGTCTCGGCCCGGCCGTACCGGGCGGCGATCTCCCGCACGGTCTCACCGGCGGGCGGCGGGGTGTCTACCATGGTGGTGTCGGTCTCCTCGTTGAGGCTGGTTGGCGACCGGTAGGGCATTGCGACGGGTGCGCGTGCGCGCCTGTGGGCTTTCGGGCCCGGCCCTGCCGGTCGTTTCTGCTGTCCGGGGTGAGAGTGAGGGGTGCCCCCCGGCTGGCTGCCGGGGGGCTGTGTCGGTTACTCCTTGCTGGTGTCCTCCTCGTTGTCGAGGTAGTCGAGCAGGCCCCTTCCGGCCGTTTCGATCAGGACCTCCAGCTCCAGCCGCGAGACGAAGTTGCCCCGGATCTCGATGTAGCGGCTGTAGAGCTTGGCCGCTGCGGTCCAGTTGATGGCCGAGCCCCAGATCAGCGACTGGTCCTCTTCGCCCATGTTGGGCTGGTCGCCGATGATCTCGATCAGCCGCTCGACCGCCGGGACGATCTCGTTGAGGTCGTACTCGACGACTCGGGGGAGCCGGACCGGGATCGGGAGGTAGAGGCAGATCAGCCGAAGCGTCTCGTAGACCTCGATCAGAGCCCTGGCGAGCGCCAGATTGGCGCGCTCGAACTCGTCGGACATGGTGTCCTCACTCTCTGTTGAGTTGTGCTGGTTCGAGGTGGTTCGGGGATTGCGGCCCCTCGCCCTCTCGTGTCTCTATTATGACCCATGCCATAGCGTTTTGCAACACTTGAGGAGAAGGGAAAGGCCCCAACCCGAACGGGCGGGGCCTCACCACCACCAACTACCCCCGGCGCCGCCAGTCGAACAGCCGCTCACCGGCACCCACACGCGCCGTCAGCCGCACCCCCGGCAACTCCGCCCGGTCCCCGCCCACAGCGGCCAGAAGCTCCACCACCGGGTACCGCTCCGGCTCCGTCGCATCCTCGGCGTCCGCCACGATCTCCGCCTCGTCGCCGACCAGCAGCAGTACCCGCACGTTCACGCGCTCGCTCATCTCAGAAGTCCTCTCAGGTGGTAGGTGGTCACGCAACCGCGTACGCGGCCAGCTGGCGGAGGGTCTCCTCCGTCGGCGCGTAGTCCTCGGTCCCGGGCTCGGCCCCCGCGTCGAGGAGCTCCTGGATCGCCGGCGGGACGGCGCCGGCGGCGGCCGGCCGCGCGGCGCCCGCGATGGGCAGGCGGCCCGCCGGGGGCGCGCCGTCGAGCAGGATCGCCGCGGCCCGGACCACGTCGGCCGGCTCCGGGACGACGCAGCCCACGATCAGGGGCTCGGCGCGCTGGAGGTGGCCCTCCTTGGACCCCGGGCCCCACTGCCAGCCCTCGACCTGGTTCCACAGCAGCGTAGCGCCGTACTCCCACCCGGCGGCGGTCGTGCGGTCCTCGTCCAGGGTGATCACGAGCTCCATGACCATCACGACGCCGTTGTCCGAGCTGTACTCGGTCCAGGAGCCCTCGGCGTCGAGCATCCCGTCGGCCTCCAGGGCCTCCATCACGGCGGCGGCGTACGGGTCGTGGGGCAGGTGCGTGTAGTTCATCGGCTGCTCCTCGCAGTCGTAGGGGTGGTAGTGCGGCTGGCGCATCAGGCGCCCGCCTTCAGGACGCGGAGGTACCGGCCGACGGTGTCGGGCGGCGCGGCGCGCCCCTGAACCTTGCTGACGTAACGGACGATGTCCGTCTGCTCGCGGAGCCCCGAGTCCCACGCGATCTTGACGGCGTCCTTGGTGGTGACCGTGGTGATCGGGAGAGGGAGCACCGTGGCGTCGTCCGGGACGTCGTCCGGGTCCGCCTCGTCGGCCGACCGAAGTGCCGCCTCGACAGCCGCGGCCCGGCGGTCCTCCCGTGCGAGCTGGCGGGTGGCCGCGCCGAGCGACAGGCGGGCGCCGATCTCCCCGCGCTTGAGCGTCACCCACTGCTGCGTACGGGAATCGAGCGGCGTCGCCTGGTGGTCGAGGACGAGCGTCCACAGCCCCTTCGCGCCACCGGACAGCACGGCGCCAAGGACACCGACCGTGAAGGTGTCGACGATCCAGCCGTGCACGCAGACGGCGGCCATGTCGGCGGCGAGGAAGAGGTGGCCGGCGGCGCGCGGGCGCCGGACCCTGGCCGGGTCGTAGCGGGCGAGCCACTCCAGCGCCATGCAGACGATCCACCCGGCGCTGAAGCCGGTGGCGGCGGCGTACGCGATGCCCGGCTCGGAGACGGCGCGGGCGAGGAGGTCGCCGATGGACGCGGTCGACCAGACGATGACGATGCCGAGGCCCGCGATCACGACGACGAGGGCGCCGGTGAGGACGATGTGGTCCCAGTCGCGCGGCGGGGCCGGGACCACGACCGCGTACTCCTCGGTGACCATCTTGGTCTCGCCGTTGACGGTGTGCGGGACGAGCCGCTCGCGCTGCTCGGTGCGCGTGCGCATCAGGCCCCCTGCTCGTGGTCGACGGTGTGGACGAGGGTGCGGAGCGCGTGGTCCAGGTCGACGGCCGCGAAGTACAGGGCGATCCGGCTGTGGATGTTCGCGCCCTGGTGCCGCGCGAGGGCGTCACGGGCGATGCGGAGGGCGGCGTCGAGCGGCAGCGGGGCGGCCGGGGTGTGGACGGTCGGGTCGTGGAGCGGCTCGGGGGGCAGGGCCGGGGCAGCCGGCTGCGGCCGGCGGCCGAAGACGCGGGGGATGCGCATCAGGCGCCGGCCTTTCCGGCGACGCTGCGCAGGCGCTGGGCGTACGTGCCGCGGTGCTCGTTGTGGTGGGGCGTCGGCATGAGCTTGAGGAGCCGCGCGGTGAGCTCCTCGGCGAAGGCGCTGTCGAGGGTGGCGTGGGCCTTGGCGTAGCTGCTGGCGAGGTACTGGCGGGACGCCTCGACCATGTAGTCCCCGGGGCGGGTGTCCGCGAGGTACTCGGCGATGGCGGTGATGAGGGCGCTGGCCGTGGTCCGGACGAGGGTGTCGTGGCGGGCCTGGCGGAGGGCGTCGTCCTGCTGGGTGGGGTGGGCGCGGTCAGCCACGGCGGGCCCCCGTGGTGGTGTGGTCGGCGATGACGGGGAGGGTGTAGCCGTCGAGCTCGGTGGCGGGGTCCCAGTCGGTGGTGATGTCAACGGTGGCGAGGCCGGGGAGGCGGGTGGTGACGGTGGCCTCGACGATGGAGTACGTGGTGCCGTCGGAGACGGTGCGGGTGACCTGCGCGAGGGAGAGCCGGCCGCCGACGCGGGCGTAGACGTCCTGGAGGCTGCGGATGTCCCAGACGGTGACGCGGGTGGGGGTGTCGCCGGGGTCGATGGCGTGGGTGCCGCGGAGGCCGAGGCCCTGGCGGACGCGGGCGGCGAGGAGGGTGCGGGCGCGGTCGCGCTGGGGGCAGAGGCGGGTACGGGTACGGTTGGGCATGGCCTTCTCCTGGTCTGATCAGGGGTGGGCGGGCCCCGGCTGGAGGTGCGAACTCCGGCCGGGGCCGCGTTGTGCGTCAGCGCCAGTCGATGCCGGGCGGCGCCGTGTATGCCGCGGAGGTCATCGAGCCGTTCCGCAGCGCGCGGATGATGCGCTCCTGCGGGTGCTGCATGCGGTAGAGGGTCACGGCCGCGATCTCTGCGGCCTGCGGGGTGTCGGCGTAGGTGGTGTAGTCCTCCCAGCCGGTCGTGGTCTCCAGGGTGACCTTGAACGCTCGGGTGATCATTCGGGACTCCTCAGCTATGCGCCGCTTACGTCAACCAGCTTGGCCAATGGACTTGGCTATTGTCAAGTGGGTTGGCCTATCCGGTTGGCTGATCGCGTGGCATCATGTCCGCCATGGACACCACCACCCTGGACACGCTGACCCGGCGCTACCGCCGCGCCGAGACGGCCTTGGACGAAGCGCGGGCCGCGCTCGCCACGGAGGTGGTGCGGCTGCTCGCCGCTCACGACGAGCGGGGTGCGCAGGCGGAGATCGCACGGCGCACGGGCTGGTCGCGCGAGCAGGTGCGCCAGGTGGTGAAGGCAGCCGCGGCGAAGGCGCGCGAGGGCGAGGAGTGACCGGCGTGGATCTGGTGGAGTTCCTGAACGCCCGCCTCGACGAGGACGGGCGGGTCGCTCTCGCCACGGCCGTCAGTCGTGGCACTCCTGCCTGTTACGTGTGGGAAGCCAGCCCCGAGGCGGGGCGCGCCAGCGAGTGGGAGGTGTGGACCGAGGAGAGGTGGCGGATCGTCCCGGGGCAGACGGAGGCGGATGCCACCCACGTTGCCCGCCACGATCCGGCGCGGGTCCTCGCCGAGGTCGACGCCAAGCGGCGGATCTTGGAGTTGCATGGCCCGGCCGAGTACGAGTACTCCGACGTGGACATCTGCTCGACGTGCGATCGGGGCGGCCCGCTGCCGCACCCGTGCCCGACGCTGCACCTGCTGGCCCTGCCGTACGCCGACCACCCCGACTACGACGAGGCGTGGCGCCCGCAGTAGCCGCGCAGGCGAGCCCCCACTTCCGCCGACGTGCTGGAGGTGGGGGCTCTGTGCTGTCTACGCCTGTCCGGCGCCGTCCGGATGCGTCCGGGCCTGTCCGGGCGGAGGGTGGAGGGTATGGGCGATGAGCAGCCGCACGTCGTGGTGATGCCGCCGGACCCGGAAGGTGGGCGGGCGGTCCGGATCGGCGACCAGATCGCGGGTAGGGCGTTCAAGTTCGAGGACCTGATGGAGTTCCTGCGCCGGGCCGGGTGGCTGGAGGAAGCGGGCTGGCCGCCGATCGAATGGCGCGGCGGCGACCCCAAGGCATGGCCGGCAGATCCGCGCGAGCCGTGACCGACCGGCTGTCCCGCAGGTTGGTCTGCCCGTGGACACTGCCGAGCCCGTCACGGGCACCTATCCGCCAGACGACCGCCAGCCGCTGCTCACCCTGCACGAAGCCCGGCGGGTGGTTGCGCTGCTGCTGCACTTCGAGGACGACACCGATGAGGGCCGCGAGGCCGGCCAGCTCGCCGTCGACCTCGCCTGTCGGCTCCCCGCCGAATAGGCCCTGCTCTTCTTCACCGTTCCCAGGTCGCCCGTCGTCCCGCGTCCGTCACCGAGATGGGCCGACCCGTCCGTCCGTCCTCCCACCTCCACGGGCCGCGGGCTTCGTCGTACTCGGGCACGGGCTCCTCGGCGCCGATCTCGACGAATCCCCGGCTGATGGCGTCGTACATGGTCGCGTCTCTGACCGAGCCGCAGTAACGGAAGATGGGGGCATAGAGGACGCTGTCGAGGACGACGATGCCGCGGTGGCTGCCGACGCCGGTGATGACCCAGGCGGAGGCGGGCGTGATGGAGAAGGGCAGGATGCGGAGAAGGCGGCCGAGGCCGGTCGGGGCGCGGTACATGCGGGCCCTTTCGCTGGGTGGTGTGGGGACCGTATCGACGGCGCCGGGGGACGGTCTGGTCCTCAGGCCCAAGGGAGCGGTGGGCTGAGTCACACCGGCAGTCCGGATCCGCCCGGATCCAGGGCGGATTCGCTCCGGATCAGGGCGGATCGCAGGTCAGGCCGCGACCACCCCGCCCTCGTGCCACAGCGCCCCGCACGCCCCGCACTGCGCCACCGGCTGCGTGCCGGCCCCGCCGTGGACGGTGATCGTGCCGCCGCACGCGCACGGGTGCGTGGCCGCGAGCTCCCGCTTGCCGTCGGCCAGGTCGAGGACGCCCTCGACGCGGGCGAGCGCGCCGGCTGCGACCCGGTCGAGGTGCCGGTGCTGGTCGGCGGACAGCGGCCGGAACGGTCCGGACCGTCCGGCGGATCGTCCGGACAGCCACAGAGCAGCGCGGACAGCGGTTCGGCCCTGCTGCGGCTGCCACCGCCGAGGGTCGCAGGCGTCGGCGCGGGCGGCACGGATCCGGCGCGCCCGGTCCTCCCAGGCGAGGCGCTCCCCGCGGGTGCGGGCGTACGCGGCGCGGGCGGGGGCCGGCGGCTGCATCGGGGCTCGCTGGATCGCGCGGGCGAGCTGGTCGGCGGTGTCGAGGAGGACGGCCTCGACCGCGCGCATGGTGTCGTGGACGCGGAGGTTGAGCGGGACGGGCCGGGTGCCGAGCTGCTCGGGGGATCGCTCCAGGGCGCGGCGGGCCGTGTTGTAGGCGGCCGGGTCGTCGATGTCGAGGCGCTCCATGGCCTGGAGGTAGCCGCGGAGCTCGACCGGGGGCCACGAGTGCTGCGTGGGGGCGGCGAGCGCGTCCTGGAGCTCGGGCCAGAGGCGGGCGATCTGCTGGAGCTGCTGGGCGGTGGTGAGGGTGGGGTTGTTCATGGTGCGCTCCGTGGGATGGGTGCTGCGGCGGTACGGTGGTCGCACCGGATGGGGCGTGCCTGGCCTGGCGAGGTTCGTGGAGGCGCGCCCCTTCGTCGTGCTCAGGGGTGGGTGGCTCGGATGGTCGGGCGCCGGTTCGTGCGGGCCTCGGCCGTGACGGTGAAGCCGGCCCGGCGCAGCGTGGCTGCGTACTGGTCGAGGTGTGCGGGTTCGTCGGGGCCGTCGTGGTGGATGCGGGTGGTGTGCGGGCTGGCCTGGCTGACGCGGTGGCCGGGTGTCCAGGCGGGCCCGCGGTCGCTGCTGGGGTGGCCGGCGGTGATGAGCTGGCTGGCGATGTCGGCGGCGTAGATGCGGCGGGTCATCGTGGCTCCTTCGTGGTGGCGCAGTTCAGGGGCGCCGGGCAGTCGTGGGGGATGTCAGGGGTCCCGTCGCGGCCCCACTGCCGGCAGGCGTCGCAGTAGGACCAGCCCTCGGCGACGATGTCGGCGTAGCCGTACGGCGTGCCGTCGGGGTGGACCGGGCGGGCGCCGGGCGTGCGGACGACGATGGCCTCGCGGATGGCGTCAAGGGCCGCGTCCCATCCGGTCGCCTGGGCGCGGGCGGGCAGGCTCCACGGAAGCCGGCCGGGCGCCCGCCGCACCGCGAGCGCCCGCGCGGTGGCCGCAAGGGCCTGGTCCCGCTCGCCCGCGAGCATGGGCACGATGTGCGTCTGCCAGTGCCGCAGCTCGATGCCGAGGCGGCGGCGCTGCTCGGCCTGGTCGTCGCGGTCGTGCTCGGTCTCGACGATCGCGGCCTCGGCGGCGACGAGTTGGTCGTCGCGCTGCTGGAGGGCGCGCTCGACGCCGATGAGGGAGGAGCGGAGGGCGTCGGCGGCGGCGAGCTCGGCGCGGGTGTGCTCGACGAGGAGGAGGACCTCGGTCGGGGTGAGTCGGTCGATGCGGTTGAGGAGGTCGAGGAGGGTCCGGCGGCGGGCGGCGCGGTCGCGGGCGCGGGTGCGTCTGGCGGCGCGCAGGCCGGAGGGGGCGTCCGAGGCGTCATCCATCAGGGGCTCCAGGTGGTCACGACTGGCTGGTGAGGTGCCAGCCGCCGCAGCGGGAACAGCGGTAGGCGCGGCGTTCGCGGCGCCGGCCGATGCCGGTGTCGATGCGGGCGAGGGCGAGCTTGGCGGCGATGGCGTCGCGGTGGCGGAATTTGCCGGTGCGGCAGGTGCTGGGTGTTCTCCGGCGGCGGGTCACTGCTGCTCCTGCTGCTCGTCGAGGGCGGTGCGGATGCGGCGGGCGATCGCGGCCTGGGTCCAACCGGCGCGGTCGAGGTCGGCGGCATAGGCGCGGACGCGTTCGGTGGCGGCCTCGGCCTGCTTCGCTCGCTCCAGCCGTTCGACAGCGGCGTCGTACCAGTACTGCACCGCTTCTTCGGCCTTCTTCGTCCATGCCTTCCACGCGTCGCGGTCGGCGACGTGGCGGAGGGTGCCCTCGCCGAGGGCTTGGGCGCGGTCGCGGGCGCTGTGCCAGCAGGAGCGGTAGCGGTCCCGCTCGGCCTCGGCCTGCTCCAGGTCGGCGTACAGCTGGTCGAGGGCGTCCGAGGTGATCGTGTCGGCGGTGTGCCGGTCGGGCTGGGTCACTGGTCGGCTCCGGTCTCCAGGACATAGCCGCTGCGCCGCGGCTGGCCGGTCTTGGTCCTCGGCGTGGTGTACATGCGGTTGACGAGGACCTGTCGGGGCCGCTTGCCGGTGGTGGCGTCGACGACGTGAGCGCGGGCGTCGCCGGGAGTGTAGGCGGTGACGCGGAACCGGATGGTTTCGCGGTGGTCGGCGGAGCGGTAGGTCTGGCCGGGCTGGATCTGGGTGGTCACAGGAGGTCTCCTGTCGGGACGCTTTCGACGGGCCGGTCGTGGGGGAGGTTGGGCCGGCCGATGGGTCGGGCGCATTCGGCGAGGGGTGTGATGCGTGGGGCGTGGAGGTCGAGGTGGGCCTGCTCGTCGGCGGTGAGGGGTGGCTCGGTCACCGGTCGATCAGGCCCTGAAGCCACCGCGCGTCCTCCGGTGCCACGTGCTGGCCGTCGGCCGGCTGCACGAGGAGGTAGACGGGCTGGCCGTCGCCGTCGCGCTGGGGGCCGACGCGGACGCCCCAGGTGCAGCGGTCGGGCGAGCCGTGGCCGTCGATGCAGTGCAGGCACGGGAGGTCGTTCTCAACCTCGGTCTCCTCGAAGTCGAGCCAGACGATCTGGGTGGCGCCGCCGTGGCCGTGGACGGCGACAGCGTCTTCGAAGCGGTCCCAGTGAACGGCGCTGGGCCGGTCGCCGCGCCAGCGGATGTCGGCGCTGCCGTCGGGCCAGAGGATGCCGTCTGCGACGTGGCCGGTGCCGGAGACGCCGGTGATGTCGGTGGTGCGCTGGAGGTAGAAGCGGCGGGGGACGGTGGTGGTCATCGGGCACTCCTGTGCTTGAGGTTGTGGATGGTCCGGCAGCAGATGGCGGCGGTGAGGAGGGAGGCGGGCGGCCACCAGGCGAGGAGCTCCTGCCACCAGGTCACGACTCGGCCCCGGCGGCGAGACGGCGGAGCTCGGTCGCCATGCGGCGGGTGGCTGCGCCTTCGACCTCGGTGTCGCGGTCCAGTTCGCTGTACTCGGCGCGGATCTCTTCGTCCATCTGGGCCTGCAGCTTCTCGATGAAGTCGGCGGCCTCACGGAGGGCGGCGGCGCGCGTCTCGCTGTCGTGGTTGGTGGGCGCAACCGGCACGGCGGCGGGGACGGCGGTCGGCGGTGCGAGGTCGTCTCGGAGGGCGGCGGCCCGCTCGGGGTCGAGCTCCAGCCAGTACGGCGCGCGGTCGGGCCCGGAGAGGCAGACGGCGGCGGCCGGCTGTCCGGCGGCGGTCAGCGGGCCGAAGAAGCGCTGGACGTCCCGGCGCAGCATGGGTGCCATATCGCCGGCCGAGGGCAGCATCACGCGGTCACCGTCGTGCGTCTCGTCGGTGAGGTGCCACACCTCGGCGTCACGGTCGGTGTACTCCGGCCAGGGCAGCGGGACGCCGCTGTTCGTGGACTCGCAGATCTCGGCGACGATGTCGTCCGGGATGGTGGCTGCGCCGAGGCGGAGCGCGCGGGCCATGGGGTGCTCGGCGGCCGGCTGTCCGGCGGCTTGGCGGGCGGCGTCCCGGACCTCGGGGTCCTGCGCCAGGTGCTCCGCGAGGTACTGCCTCGCCTGCGCAAGACGGAGAACGTCCCAGCAGGCGACACCGTTGAAGGCGACGAGCGAGTCGTAGATGCGGGCGGTCAGCTGGTCGGCGGTCTGGTCGGTCATGGTCAGGCTCCTGATCGTGTGGAAGGCTCGGGGTGGCCGTCCGCCCGCGCTGCCTGCGGGCGGACGGCTTGCGTGCGGGGTCAGGCGGACGGCTGCTGGACAGCGGACTTCAGGTGAGCGAAGAACAAGGCCGCCTCGTCCGGGTAGGTATCGGTGCCCTCGTCCTCGCTGCACACGGTCTGCTTGTGCAGGTCGTAGTCGAAGATCGCCAACCATCGGCGAAGGGCGGTCTCGACGGCGTGGACGTCAACGCTGATGCGGTCGGTCATGGCTGCTCCTGTGGGTTGGGTGGAACCGGATGAGGTCAGGCGGCGGGCTGGCCGTCGAGGGCGAGTTGGCCGGCGGCTTCGCGGGCGGCGCGGCGGGTGGCTGCGGCGGTCTGGCGGTGGTGGTCGCGGTCGTAGTGGAGGTGGCAGCCCTGGCACATGGCACGGAGGTTGGCCGGGTCGCAGTTCTCGGGGGTGTGGTCGAGGTGGGCCACGGTGAGCACGACTCGGGAGCCGGTTCCGTAGGCGGTGCCGCCGTTCTCGTTGGGGCACCGGCCGGTGTGGGTGCCGCGGCCGCACTCGCCGAGGCACTCGCACCGGCCGCCGGCGCGCTCGGTGCGGATGTCGAGGCTGATCTGGGGCCAGTTGGGCGGGTAGCGGTGTCGGTTCTCGGGGCGGATGGGCATGTGGGTCTCCTTCAGGCGCCGATGGGCGCGGTGCGGCGGACGGGCGTGAACGCGCGGGCCCAGCTACGGAGCCGACGCTTCGTGTCGTCCCCGCCGCCGCTGTGCCACCAGAGCCAGGCGAAGTACGCTGCGACGCCCGCGAAGACCCCTGCTAGCGGCGGGTTCTCCGGGATCCGGGCGGCTGCGGCGAGGGCGTTGGCGATGCAGCTGGCGCCCGCGCCCGTCTTGCGGTCGTGGGGGCGCAGCAGGATCAAGGCGAGTGCGCAGGCTTGGGCGCAGAGGCTGGCGGGGGTGAGGAGGATGGCGATCATGTGGTGGTCTCGCTGTCTGCCGCTGGCGGCATCGGCTCGATCGTGGTGATGGTCGTGCGGCGGACGACGCGGAACTCCCGCCGGACGGCGGACTCCGCAGCGGTCGCGCAGTAGGCAAGGGCCTCAACCGGGTTGGTGAGCGGGCCCGACCACGGAGACCACACGTCCGAGCGGAGGCGCGCCTCGACGACCCAGCGGGTCTCGATCGGGTGCGCCTCGTCGAGCGCCCCGGCCGGCAGGACCTCGCGGCGGATGTAGACGGCGACCGCGGCGGTGAGCGCGCCGACGAGGTCGGGCGCCGCCTGCGGGTCGCCGAGCCGGACCGGGGTGTCGCGAAGCGTCCGGGCGATGACCTGGGCGAGCGGGCCGAGCTCGGCGAGGGCCGGATCGGTCCGGGCGTGGTCCGGACCAGTCCGGGCGCGGCCCGGGGCGCTCACTGCGTACCGTCCTGATCAGCGCGGACCGCCGGATCCGGCGTCCGGACCGCTGTCCGGGCCGCCTTCGCCGCGTCGCACGCCCGGCCCGACGCGGCTCGGCACTCCGGGCGGTCGCCGTGGAACCGCGGCACGCCGCACGCCGGGACGCCCGGCTCCGGGACCGGGCCGACCCACGTCCACCGGGACTCATCGGTCTCGATCGGCTCCCCGCAGTGCGCGCACACCATCGGGTGCGGACGGCACTGAAGGTCCCGCTCCCACATCGCACACAGGCTCACGATGCGCACCAGGAGCGCGCGGAGCACGGCCGGGTCGACGGCGGCAACGACGACCGCGGTCATCATCTCCAGCTGCTGCGCCCACGTGAGTACGCCGTCGCGGTGGGCGATCTGCCCGTCCTGGTACAGCTCCTCAGCGAAGCCGGCGCGGGCGCTGTCGGTGCCGTCGGGGAACGACGGCTCGCCGTACGTGGTGAGCGTGCTCCGGACCTCGATGTCGAGGCTGCGGGCGAACGAGGCCAGGCCCGGGGCGGTGAAGAAGACGGGATCCATGCTGCTGCTCCTCTGGGTCAGGCCGACTTGGGGTTCTTGCGGATCGTTGCCACCGCCGGGTCGGCGGCCTGGACGGTCTCCCGCAGCCGCGGCGACACCCGGAACCGGACCTCCTGCCGCGCCGGCACCAGCACCGTGCCGCCGGTCTGCGGGTTCCGCCGGGCGCGCGCCGTCCGCTGCACCGGCACGAAGGCGCCGAAGTTGGAGACCGCGACGCCGATGCCGCCGGTGATCGACCGGGTGATGACCTCCAGGACGGCGTCGACCGCGCGGACGCCGTCGCGCTGGGAGACGCCGAGCTGGGCGGCGACGAGGTGGCCGAGCGCGGTCTTGTTGATCGAGGTGGGCGTGGTGCTCATGGTGGGTTTCTCCTGGGTGCGAGAGGGGCGGGGAACCGAGGGCGCCGGGTCAGGCGGCGTCGGTGTCGTGTTGGAGGCAGGTGTCGTATCCGCGGTCGAGTCGGTAGCCGTGGAGGGGTTGGTTGCAGACGGTGCAGCGGGGGGTGTTGGGGGTGGTGTTTTTCTCGTCCTCCCCTGCACCTCCCCCCTCCCTAGAGGGGGAGCGGGGGGAGGGAGGTTTTGTAAGGGCATCCCCCGGACCTCCCCCGGCTTGTGGGGGGATGTCTGACCTGGGGTTTTCGGTGACCTCCCTGGACCTCCCTCCGGATTCGTGGGGAGGTTGGTTGAAATCTGTACGGGGGAGGTTTCGGGGGAGGTCATTTCGGGTGCAATCGGACAGTGATTCATCGGCCGTGCCGGGGATGGCTGTGTCTGTCCATGTATGGGCGCCCGATTCGCCCTCCCCTGTCCCGGTTTGCGGGGCGCGGGACTTACGGATGCGGAGGGCTTCCTCGATCTTCGGCTTCCCGAGCTTGATGTTCTCGCCGGTCAGCCACCGGGAGACCCGGATCTGGCCCCAGTCGAGCGGGATGCCGGCCTTGTCGAGGACCGTGACGAGCCACTCCGGCGATCCGGCCTCGATGGGCGGGCGCGCCATGGTGTCGAGGGACTCCAGGACGACGGAGGTGACGGGGCGCCCGTCGGGCTTGGTCTCGCCGTCGAGGGTGACGACCTTGAGGCCGAACTGGAGGTCTTCGCCCTCCTCGTCGTCCTTCTGCTTGCCGACCTTGAAGGTGACGATGATGTTGGCGGCGTTGTCGCCCTTCTTCGACACGTGGAACTCGGACTGGAGCGCGCCCTTGGCGGCGGAGGCGCCACGGCCGTGCTCGCCGATGTGGCCGGTGTGGTGGATGACGAGGACGCACGCCTCGGTGGCGCGGCGGAGGTCGTCGAGGCGCTCGACGACGATGCCGAGCTCGGTGTTGGAGTTCTCCTCGACGCCGACGGAGACGCGGGCCTGGGTGTCGATGATGATGAGCGCGGGCTCCAGGCGGCGCATGGCCTCGATCCACAGGTCCCACTCCGGGCCCCGGGTCTGGACCGGGCGGGGCAGGAAGAGGACGTTGTCCATTTTCAGGCCGTGGTGCTTCTCCCAGGCCCGGACGCGCTTGCGGATACCGCGGTGGCCCTCGGCGACGAGGTAGACGACGGTGCCCTGGGTGACGTGGTGGCCGTGCCAGGACTTGCCGGTCCCGACGTGGGCGGCGATGTCGATGGTGGCGAAGCTCTTCATGTGCCCGGAGGGGCCGATGATCCGGGCGAGGGTGTCGCGGTGGAGGAGGTCGCCGACGAGGGGTTCGAGCGTCGGCATGCTGTCGAGGGCGCTGGTGTCGAGGAGTTCGGCGAGGAGCGCGTCGACGGGGTCGCCGGAGCGGCCGGCGGCGCGTTCGCGCTGCCGCTGGAGGTAGTCGTCGATGAAGGTGACGATGTGCTGCGGTTCGGCGTCGGGCTTGTGGGAGTACTGGGTGATGAGGCGGCCGAACTCTCCGGCGGCGCGGAGGTCGGCGGCCTCGCGGACCATCTCGGCGAAGTGGTCAGGTGCCGGCCAGTGGTATTCGAGGAGCGAAGCGAGGTAGGGGACTCCGCCGACGCGGTGAAGGTCTCGGCGTGCCTCCAGGGCCTTCCTGAGCGTCACGGGCTCGGTGGGCTGGCCCGTGTCGTAGAGGTGGCAGAGCGTGTTCCAGATCAGTTCGTTGTTGGGCTTGTAGAAGTCGGCGCCGCTGATGATGTTGCGGAGGAGGGGGATGTGGCGCGGCTGGTGGATGCAGCTGCCGAGGACGTACGCCTCGGCTTCCGGGTTGTTCGGGGGCACCCGGGCGAAGTCGTCGTTGTCCGCCGTCTCGCGGTTCATCTGGCGGACGTTGTCCACGGGGTGCTCCTCAGAACAGGGTGGTCGGCGCGGCGGTGCAGCGGTGTTCGGTGACGTGTCGATGTGGGCAGTCGGGCGGGTGCCAGCGGGACAGCCAGCGGAGCCGGGGGGTTCCGTGGCGGGTCTGGACGAGGCACCAGATGAGCCGGTTCGGGGTCCGTACCGCGGCCTGCTGCTCGGGGGTGAGCGGCGTGAGGTCGGCGGTGATCCGGAGGGCGGCCCGGTCGCCTACCCACTGGGCGAGGACGGGGGCCGCGCACGACGGGCACCGGGAGTCGGCGGCGCCCGCCGCACGCGGCCGGCTCATCAGGCCGGGGTGCCGTTCATGATCGGCTGCTCGATGTCGGCGCCGACCTTCTCGACGACGTCGGCGAACGCCTTGCGGATCACGTCGCCGGGGCGCTCCAGCTTGTAGCCGAGGGCGAGGCCGCCGTCCTTGCCGATGCGGTACCGGAAGCGGGCGGTGAGCTGGTAGCCCGCGCTGCCCTCGAACGGGACCAGGCCGATGACGAAGGTCTCGGGTACGGTGAGCTGCCCGCGCTGCCCGGCCTTGGCCTGCGTCGTCTCGACGTACTGGAACTGCCGCTGACCGGAGGCGAGGCGGGTGGAGTTCTGCCACTCGACCTTCGTGGCGCCCTGGATGGACTGGGCGATCTCCAGCATCTCGGCGGCGGACGGCTCCAGGAGCTCGGGGAGGTGGTCCTCCAGGAACTCGGCGAACTGCTCCTGCTGCATCAGCCGGCCGTCGAGCTCCAGCCACTGCGCCCACGACTCCGTCTTGCGGAGGCCGAGGGTGAGCCGGTGGCCGGACCAGCGGGCGGTGTCGGCGGTGTGGGCGTCGAGGACCGCGGTGACGGTGAGCCGGTCGGCGTCGGCGTAGACCTCGGTGTCCGGGTCGGCGTGCTTGGTGAAGTAGGCCGCGAAGGAGACGGCGTCTCGGACGGTGGTGGTGCCGGACTTCCGGGCCGGGATGCCGGTGTGGTCGGGGCCGGTGAGGTCGACGGTGCGGATGCCGTCGCCGGTGCGGAGCACGTGGTACTTGCCGGTCTCCAGGGCGACCGGGGCGGCGGCCTGCTGGGCGACGGCGACGAGGCTGCGGACGTTGTCGGTGGTCTCGATGGTCATGGGGGTCACGCCTTCTTGAACTCGGTGGTGACGGCGGGGGCGGGGCGGAAGTCCATGGCGAGCTGGCGCGGGTCCTCGCGGACGGGGAGGCCGTCGCTGTCGAGGAAGTACAGGGACCTGACGGCGGTGGGCTTGGGGGCCTTGACGGCGGACTCGACGCCGATCGGCATCGGGGCGGAGTCGACGCCGTTGGCGGGCGGCTCGACGACGATGGTGATCGTCATCTGGCCCTTCTTGCCGTGGGCGCGGACCGCGTCGAGCAGCTGGTGGAACTCCCGCGAGAGTTCCTCGTCGGTGCGGCCGGAGAGGTGGGAGGCGAGGAACGCGGCGACGGGCGCGGCGGGCTGCGGGTCGAGGTCGGTGTCGGGCTGGGTGGAGGTCATGCGGCTTGCGCTCCTTGCTGGTTGTGGTGGTGCTTGCTGCGGATGGTCTGGACGAAGGCGGTGACGGCTGCGGCGCCGACGACGGGGCCGTCGGTGGTGCGGCAGACCAGGCACTCGTACTTCGCGCGCGGGGGCCGGGCCCAGGTGCCGTTCTTGAGCTGCTGGCCGAAGTCGACGAACAGGGCGCCGGTGACGGTCTGCCGCTGAGGGGTCATGCGGCGGCGGCCAGGGGCTGCCGGGCGTCCCGCATCTGCCCGTCGGCGAGGTGCTCGGCGGCGACGCAGCCGGTACGGCCGCACGTGGGGCGGACGATGCCGAGCGGCGAGCGGCCGTGACCGACCACGAACGCCAGCTGAGTCGGGGTGTACTTCCGGCCGGCGACCGCGTACGACGTTTTCGTGCCGTGCCACCGGACGTGACCGTCGTCGTCCTGGGTGGTCCTGTCCAGGTAGGAATCGACGACCTTGTCCTGGCCCTCTTGCTGCCAGATGGCCCGGACTTCGGCGACGATCTCGGCATCCGTGAGACGCTTCTTGGCCGCCCTACGCGCGAGGCGGGTGCGCTGGGGGGTGGACAGCCCGCCGAACACTCCGTCGCTGTGGTTCTCCCGGAGGGCCCAGAGGGCGCAGGCGACGGCGGCGGGGCAGTCGCGGCAGAACGCCTTGGCCTCCTCGGCCTGGAGGGCGTGGACGCCGGTGGTGCCGTTGGGGAACCACAGCTCGGGGTCCATGCCGGGCTTGCGGCAGTCGGCGCTGTCGCGCCAGTCCGGGGTGTGGGCGGGGATGGTGGCGTGGGTGCTGTTGTGGCTCATCGTGTGCTCCCGAAGATCGCGGTGAGCTGGGAGTCGAGGGCCTCGCGCATGGGCCGGTCCTCAAGGTGGTCGGGGTGGACGCACCGCGGTGTGCCGCAGCCGGGCAGGACCTTGCCGACCGGCGCCCGCCCGTGCTTCTGGCGGAACGCGTACCGGGTGACGGAGACATCGGGGCCGTCACCGTTCTGGATGCGGTAGTTGGTGGTGGGCCAGAGGAGATGGCCATCCGCGGTGCGGGTGACCCGGCTCTCGAAGATCTCGTCGATGCTCCGCAGCTTGGGGCCGGGCTTGCACGGCGGGAGCCGGAGCTCGTCCCGGATGCGGCGGACCCGGGCCGCGTCCACACGGAGAACGCGGCTGATCTCGGCCGCCGAGTGGCCGCCGCGCAGCATCTCGACGATGGAGTCCCGGGGCGGTGCGGGGCGGGCGGCCTTCGCCGCCTGGACGGCCTCGAACCGGCCGGTCTGGTCCTGCATGTGGGCAGGGGCGACGCACTGTGCACGGCCACAGGACGGGAGCGCCTTCCCGACGGGCGGGCGCCCGTTGTGGATCTCGAAGGCGGCGCGGCGAGCGGTCCACAGTCGGCCCTGCCACCGGAAGGTGCCCATGCCGTTCTGGGCGTGGCCGGTCCACAGCATGTGGCCGTCACGGGCCCGCTTGGCCCGAGCGTTGAAGGCGGTCGTCAGGTCCGCCGCCGGCCGCTTGCCCGGCCGGGCCTTGGGCAGGCCGAGGGTGGCGCGGGCGGTGGAGACCGTCCTGGCGTCGGTGTGGAGCGTGGCGGCGATCTCGCGGTCGGAGCGCCCGGCGTGGAGGAGCTCGACGACGTTGTTGCGGAGCTTCATGCGGCCACCGCCGGGGTCTGCTCGGGCCAGGTGACACCAGCGAGCGCGGCGGCGGCCCGGTCGGGCACCGGCGCCAGCTGGTAGCCGAGCCAGTCCATACCGGCGGCCATGGCCACGTAGGCGTCGGCCTCGTCGTACCGGGCGGCGCCCTCGGTGTGGATGCCGTACCGGTTGGCGACCGCGCTCCGGACTTCACCCTTGGCCGCACGGCCGTTGCCCGTGCCGTACAGCTTGAGCGTGGCCGGGGGGATGACGGCGTACGGGATGGTGTGGCGGTGGCAGTACTGCCGGACGAGGACGCGGAGCCCGGCGAGGTCCTCGTGTCCGGCGAGGTGGGCGTGGCCGTAGCTCGGGCCCTCCATGACGACGAGGTCGGCCCGCCGGATGAAGGTGGAGATCTGGCCGATCAGGTAGTGGAGACGCATGTCGCCGCGGGTCTTGGTGCGGATGCGGTCGGTCCAGCCCTCTCCGGCGACTCCGGTGGAGGTGAGGGAGAGGTCGAGGCCGACGACGAGGGGCCGGGTGGCCCCGGCCGCCGCCGGGAGGATGGTCATCCCGGCGGCGGGGGACTGGGTGGTCATCGCGCGGCCTCGGCCTTCTCGACGGCCTCGCGGCACATCAGCTCGTTCGACGCCTGGACGTCGAGGAGCTGCCGCTCCAGGGCGGCGTACGCCCGCTTGAGCTGGGCGTGTTCGGCGGTGGTCACGGTGCTGACGGACCGGGCCTTGAGCTCCTGCTGGAGCCCCTCGATCCGGCCCGCGTACTCGACGGCGACGCTCCGCGACGTCTTGAGGTGGCTGCGGGCGACGTCGCGCTGCTCGACGACCAGCTCGTAGCGGGCCTGAAGTGCGCGGTAGGCGCGGCGGGACACGGGCATGGTCAGGCTCCGTTCTGCTGGCGGGGGATGAGCGGCCACTCGGGCGCGCAGTACGCGGCCGGGTCGGTCTTGCGGAGATGGGCCTGGAGGCTGGCGGCCTGCTCGGCGGCCCACCCGACCTGTGCCGTGTGCAGCTCGTCGAGCGGCATCGCGGCGAGCTGCGGCCGGGTGTGGCCGATGCGCCAGGCGACGCGGCACGCGGCGACGGCGTCGGCCGACGAGGTGTGCGCGGCGCCGAGCTCGACCCGGTAGTGCTCGCACAGCGCGGTCAGGTTCCGCTTCCCCCGCCGGTAGCGGTCGACGTGCTTGTCCAGGACGAGCGGGTCGATCACCGGCCCGGCCGGGAGCGCCGCCAGCCCGTAGCGGGCGGCCTCCCGGTCGAGGAGGGTGAGGTCGTAGCGGGCGTTCATCGCGACCACCGGGATCCCGGCGGCGACGACCTGGCCGAGCGCGGCGAGGACGTCGGCGACGACCTCGGCGGCCGGGCGGCCCTTCGTGCGGGCGGTGTCGGTGGTGATGCCGTGGACGCTGGCGGCGCCCTCGGGGATGTCGATGCCGGGGTCGGCGAGCCAGTCCGCGGCGATGACCGGCTGTCCGCCGCCGACCTGGACGACGGTGGCGGTGACGATGCGGTCCGCCTCGACGTCGGTGCCGGTGGTCTCCAGGTCGAAGCCGCACATGCGGCCGAGGTGCCAGCTCATCGGCGGGCCCCCGCCCCAGGCGCGGCGACGGCCGGCCACTCGGTCTCCGGGCCTTCGTCGACGACTTCGGCCTCGTACGCGCCGTCCTCGTCCGGCCCGTCCGGCGCCAGCTCGGCCTCAGCGGCCCGCGAGGTCTCACCGACGGCGGTGGTCTCCTCGACGTCCTTGCGCGCTGCGATGGCCATGAGCTTCCTGGACAGCGGGTCGGCGCCCTTGGGGTGGACGTGACCGGCCTCGCTGGCCTGCCGCCACACGTCACGGACGTCGTCGGAGGACAGCGCGGCCTCGGCGAGCGCGACGTAGTCGGGACGCGGCGCCTCGATCGCGGCCACCGCGTGGGAGCCGGTCGGGTCAAGTGCGGTCGCGGCCGACATCGGGCCCGCGAGGGCCTGCCGGGGCGTCACGCCGCGCAGCTCGACGACGACGACCGGGAACCTTTTCGTCTTGCCTTCGCGGATCACCTGGCGCGGCTCGATCCGCAGCGTCACCGGGACGAACCCCCGGCCGTCGGTCCCGGCGAGGACCATGTCGACCATCCCGCCCCACTCCGACGCGGCGTAGAACGAGTGGGTCTCGGCCCGCCACATGCCCATGCCGGACAGGTCCGGGAGCATCACGTTCAGGCGGGACGTGGTGGAGCAGACACGGCCCTTGGGCTGGGTGTGCCAGTCCTCGCCGAACTGGCGGGCGCAGACGCACGCCTGGCGGGTGAGGAGCTCGGTCTGGCCGTCGCAACGCCGCTGGCAGCCACCGGCGGACCACATCTCGTTGTACTGGTTCAGCGGGTCGCCGGGAGTGATCAGGGCCTCGATGGACGCGGCCTTGGTGATGACGCGCCACTGCTCGATCGTCGAGTTGAGGGGCTTCCACTGCTCCGGCTCGCCGCCCCACAGCTCGGCGGCGGCGCGGACGTGGTCCTCGGAGTGGGAGGTGATGACCCACGTGGCGGAGCGGACGGGCCGCTTGCCCTGGGTGTAGCCGGTGCGGAGACGACCGTGCTCGGCCGTACGGCGCTGGATGGTGAGGATGCGCGAGCCCATGGTTCAGGCCGCCTTTCGGGTGGTGGGCGCGTCGGCTGCCGGGGGCAGGAGCGCGGGGTACGAGGACGCCGCCGCGTGCAGCCACTTCGTGTTCTCCAGCGCGCCCCGGAACGCGCGGTGCGCGGTCCGGTCGGCGGGCATGGGCACCAGGGCGTGCGAGCGGGAGCGGAGGTTGAGGACGCCGGCCTTTTCGATGCGGGGCATCGGGGCGTCGGTGTCGTCGGGGAGGAGGACCGTCTCGCAGTACCGCAGGGCGGCGAGCTGGAGGGTGTTCTCCGGGTACACCGACTTCGCGGGCCGGGTGGCGGACGACTTGTAGTCGATGAGCCACAGCTCCAGCCGCCCGCCGGGGCCGGTCGGGAGCCAGACCATGAGGTCGGCCGTCCCGGCGTAGCCGAGGCGCCGGTGGAAGCACGTGACCTCCGTGGCCACGACGTGCTCGCGGAGGTTGATGCCCCAGGAGGTGAGCCAGATCTTGAGCTGGAGGAGGTACGGGCGGACTTCGGCGTCGTCCGCGACCGGCGCCCCGAGGACGTGGCCCTCGGCGGCGGCGTGGACGCGGTCGCCGAGGTCCGCGGCGCGTTCCTTCGCCTCGCGGTGGAGGGCTTTCAGCTCGCGGGTGAGCGTCGGCCGGTCGTCGGCGGCGCGCACGGTGACGGCGTCGAGGTGGTCAAGGACGTGCTCGACGGTGACCTTGACGCCCCAAGGGATGAGCGCGTGGCTCTTGTTGACGGCGGTGTCGATGACGTTGGTGACGGACACGAGGTCGGGGCCCCCGGCAGGGTCGCTGTAGTAGCGGCCCCGCTCGGTGTCCCGGGCGTACTTGGGACTGGTCATGCCATGCCCTTGGTGGTGGTCTGGCCCCAGGCGGTGATGTGCTCGCCGTCGCCGATGTACCGGTCAGCGAGCTGCCCGGCCGTTGCGGCGGCGAGCGCGAACGTCGCGTGCGCCTGCGCGGCGGCAAGGGACATGGGCCGGACGAAGTAGGTGCCCTCCGGCCCCTCGGCGCCAGCCTCGGTGAGGAGGCGCTCGGCCTCGCGGTAGTGCTCGGGTCCGGTCATGCGGCGGCCCTCCTCGTCAGGCTCTTCGGGGTGTACGTACGGCGGTGCGTGATTGCGTCGTCCCGGGCGACCAGCGCGCCACGGGACGCCAGGGCCTTCAGGTCCTTCCGCGCGGTGTTCCGCTTGCTCGTCGGCCACGGGCTCGCGTGCATCACGGCCTCCACGCGGCGGACGGTCCACACCCCGCCCGAGCGGCGGATCTCGGTGAGGAGCCAGTCCCGGCGGTTGATCGGGTCAGTCATCGATGACCTCCGTCATGGCGTGGCGCTCCCAGCCCGGGACGAACGTGTCGAGCGACGCGTCCGGGGTGGTGCGGCCGAACGAGGCGCCGCACTGGCACGAGGCGATGAGCTCGCAGTCGCCGAGCTCGACGATCAGGGCGTGGCCACCGGCCAACGTCTCCCGGAAGTCGGGGTCGGGCGGGGTCTCGCGGGGCTCCCTGTCGGCGCGGGCGACGACACCGGCGGCGCCCACCGGCCCGTAGCCGACGTGCTGGAGGGCGCGGAGGATCTCGGCGCGGGCCTTCACGACGCCCTCCGGATCTGCGGCGGGACCGGCCTCGGGCCGCCGGCCTGAGTCAGGCGCTTGGCGAGCTCCAGCGACGCCTTGCCGTAGAGGGGGACCCGCGACGACGCGGCGTTGGCCAGCTGCTCGACGAGCTCCTCGTACGGCAGCCGCCCGTCGGTCGCCGCCGGGGCGTCGGCCAGCTCCTGGAGCCGGTCCCACGCGCTCGTGTCCTCGGTGGAGAGGAGGGCGTCGAGGACGTCACCGACGACGAGGCGGGTGAACGCCTCCAGGTCGAGGACGACACCGGCGGGGATGGTGCGGATGTACAGGGGGATGGGCCCGGTAACGGGCTTGTCGTTGCTCACAGGACGCTCCGGGCGTCGGTGGGGTGGGCGGTCGGCAGCTCGGCCGTGGTGTGGGCGCTGGCCATGTGGCGGTGGAGCGACTCCTCGGCGGACCCGTCGTCCGCCTGCCACACGGTCTTCCAGTCGCAGACGGGGCAGATGCGGGTCACCTCGGCGCTGGCCCTGTTCACCGGCCGGGCTCCGGCCCCGAAGGGGTTCAGCTCGGAGACCAGGTGCGTGCAGTCGTCCGCCTCGCACTCGTACGGGTCGGCGCCGGGGTCGTCGCACCGGCACGTCGGAGGCGTCGTGCGGGGGGCGAGGGCTTCGAGGGCGTGGTCGAGCTCGTCCATGAGGTGCCGCTGCTTCGCCAGCTCACCCCCGGAGGGGCGCGGGGCGGGCGCGTCGTGCGCGGGCCCGCACGGCCCGCTGTGCGCCACCCGTCGGTAGCAGGTGAAAGGGAACTCGGTCCGGCCCAAGTCGGCGCCGCAGTACTGGTACTCGTCCTCGGTGGGCGGCGTGAGCGGGAGCCCGACCAGGTGCCGGATCTCGCGTTGAGTGATCGTCTGCTCGGAGACGACCCGGCCGTCCCGCCAGTGCTGCCCCCGGCGCATCCGGCTGGCGAGCCGGATGAGTCCGGCCTCCAGCTCGGCGATCCGGTCGCGCGCCGTGGCCAGCGACTCCACCGCCTCCGACAGAGCCGCGTTCGTCGACTGCCGCTCCGCCTTCAGCTCCGCCACCCGAGCCCGCAAGCCGACCAGTTCGGCCGTCGCGTCCTCCATGTGCCACAGGTACGACGGTGCGCAGTCCACGTGGACGGTCTCGCCGCTGTCGTCCGTGCCCGTGACGCGGAGACCGGACTCGTTCTCGTCCGTCGCCCGGTTATGGAAGAGCAGCCCCGAGGCCGAGCCGTCAGGCGCCACTCGGGTCACCGCGAAGCACGTCATATCGTGCGGGTGCCGGACCCGGTCGCCCGGGACGAGCTCGTCGGTACGCACCCGGGAGCTCTGAGACTCCAGCTTGGCCACCCGGGCTCGAAGCGCAGCCAGCTCACCCGCCGTCGCGTCCCCGCGCATCGACTCCCACAGCCCCAGCACCGCACCCAGACCGATGTCGAACGCGCCCGTGTCCCACATGCCCGGGAAGTAGCCGCGCGTTGCGCAGCTCTCCGGCCACTCCCGGCAGTGGCACAGGTCGTCGTGGTAGTGGTCGTTCAGCGCCCGGTTTCCCGCAGCGGCCAGCGCGTCGAGCTGCGCCTCGGTGAGGTCGGCCGGCTGTGCGTCGAGCAGCAGCCGCAGCCGGTCCAGCTCGGGAACAGCTTCCGCTCGGACCTCGTCCCGGAACGCGTCCAGCTCCTCGACCGCGCGCTCCGGCGGAACCTGCGCGCCTGTCAGCCGGGCCAGCAGCCACGTACGCGCGCTCATGCCGCACGCTCCGAGTTCGTCGCCAGGTACTCCAGGAGCGCGACGGCCTCGGCCGTCGTCCGGCCGGGCTCGTCCCCCCACCCGTCGACGTGTTTCTCCAGATCGAACCCGCTGATGTTCATGAAGTCCGGGCCGCCGTCGAGGCTCATCGCCACGAAGCCGACCGCCGTGTCACCGAGCGTCGAGGAGAGGTGGGGGTTCCCCGTCGCCGCACACCGGATCGCGGCCACGATGTTCATCGGGCGCGAGGCGTGAGGGGTGGTGGTGTGGCGGTCGAAGGGGTCCGGCACGTAGTCGCC
Source organism: Streptomyces sp. NPDC048659 (assembly GCF_040650575.1). Lineage (NCBI taxonomy): Bacteria > Bacillati > Actinomycetota > Actinomycetes > Kitasatosporales > Streptomycetaceae > Streptomyces > Streptomyces sp. NPDC048659. The sequence continues at coordinate 101,552 of NZ_JBEZHM010000017.1, forward strand.
CTGCCAGAGGCCGTTGGCCGTCAGGATCCGGGCGGCGGCGAGCAGGACCGAGGGGACGGTCGTCGGCCGGGCCGGGGGGAGGAGCACGAGCGCCGGGCGGCGGTCGCTGCTCGGGATGTTGGTCGGCGACATGATCGGCGCCGGGGAGGGGCTAGGGTTGGGGGTCACGGGTTCTCCGATTCCATGGGTCGGGATTCCGGAGGGGCTGCGTACGGACCAGGCAGGGTCCGGGGCGGCCCCGTTCGTTTTCAGGCCGCGCGGGCGTCGGGCGAAGAGGCCCCGGGGATCGCGCCACCGGGCCGGGTGAAGACCCGGCGAAGGTCAGCGACCAGCTCGGGCGACGGCGGCGGAGCCGCGTCGACTTCGGCGCGGATGTGGTCCATGACCGTCTCGCCGAGGAGCTGCCGGAACTGCTCCCGCATCTGGTGGGCGTACTTCATGCGGCGACCAGCTCGTGCGGGACGGTCTGCACGACGGCGGCGCGCTGGTCCGGCACCCAGAGGATCAGCAGATCCACACCGATCACGGTGGCGATCGCCTCCGCCGTCGGCCCGGACACGGTGTCCTGAGTCCCGGAGAGGACGTTGCCGATGGTGGTGTGCGGGATACCGACGAGCTCGCCGAGAGCCCGGAGGGTCACCTCGGCGCCGGTGCCGGTCCGCTTCATCAGCGTGCGGAACAGCTCGGCGTCGTGGAGCCGATACCTCGTGACAGCGGTGGTGGGAGGGGACATGTTCACCTCGACGTACCCAGACAGAGCGGCTGGAACTTTCCTGCTCCAGTTGGCACTTTGGTGCGCCAACGAGATGAGCATGGCACGTCATGGACAGCTTGTCCATCATCTGCGCCACGTGGCGCACTGGTGCGCCATCATGGTCAAAGGAGGGTCGAGAAAGGGTTGCCCCCACTGGCGGTTGCGCCGGATTCCGTGGACACTCTGTCCACGACAGACCTCACCCGGCGGGGCGGACCAGGGATAATTCACCTGGAGCCCCGCCGGTCTCATGGACACCGACCGTCCCGGACACCATCAGGAGTGGCAGGATGATCGCTATGACTGCGGATCAGAGCGCACTAAGGACTTTGTCCGACCTCGTACGCGATCGTCGTATTGCCCTGGACCTGAGCAGTCGTACGCTCGCGGAGCGCTGCGTCGACCCGGAGACCGGCTTCTCCGTGCCGAGGCACTACATCGACCGCCTCGAAGGCGACGAACCGAACCTGACCCCACCGCGGGCCCACGTCCTCCGGGCGCTCTCTGCCGGCCTCGGCCTCCCCCTCGAAGCCCTCCAGGACGCCGCCGGCCGACAGTTTCACGGCACCACCACCAAGTACCTGCCGGACGGGAAGGCGCGCGCCCTCATCGCCGAGTTCGAGGAGTTCGACGAGGCGGAGCAGGACCAGGTGATGGCAATGCTGCGGGCGTACGCGGCGACCCGCCGCAAGAAGGGCTAGTCGGCGGCCCCCTGCGCGGCCAGCTGCTTACCCCACCAGATCGCGAGCTGGAGGGTCGTCTCCACGCCGACGCGGTCCTGGAGTTCCGCCACGGTCTTGTAGATGGTCCGCTCGCTGATGCCCAGACGGTGCGCGATCTGCGCCATCTTGATCCCGGCCTCCATCAGCGTCAGAACCTGCCGCTCGCGCTGCGACAACAGGCCGGCGGGCTTCGGTGATGCCGCCCCGCTCCACGGCTCCGAGCGGCCCCACTCGGTCAGGTACCCCTCGCGCATGTACTTCACCGAGGCCAGGTCCCGGACGTGCCAGCCAGAGTGGTCCTCTGGGTCGTCGGAGGCCATGTTGCGGATGAAGGCTTCGCGGGCGTCCAGGATGATGATCTGCTGGAAGGGCCCGTGGGCGACTTTGATCTCGCCGCCATGGGCGATGATCTCGCGGGTGTAGTCCTTCACCGCCGGGTTGAACCTGGTGGAGGCGTGGTAAAGGATCTTCATGCGGACTCCGCGGAGCAAGAGCTGGACGTCCTGCTCCATGACGCTGTCCACCACCTTCTGCTTGCGGTGGCCCGGCTGGGCGGTGAGGACCTCCGTTGCGGCCCGCGATACGGCCTTGTCGATCCGGGCGGTCATCAGGTCCGCCGAGGGCAAGAACTCGCTCGCAGGGCCGCCCCAGTACCGTTCGGCGCTGTGCTGGTCGGCCAGGCGCTTCAACTCTGCGATGCCCGCCATGCGCTGGGCGGTGGAGTAGAGCGCCTCCTGCTCGGCCGCCATCAGGCGCTGTACGGCGAGCTGGGCGTCCAGGGCGATGTAGTGGCCGGGGATGACGGCGTTGGGGGCGGCCAGGCCGAGGTCCAGGAGCTGGCGAAGGCCGGGTGCGTCCTCGGGTACCGGGCGCTCCTGGATGATCAGTGTGTAAGTCTCCTCTGCTCCGGCCGGCAGCGTGAAGTCGTAGCCGCGCATTTCCGCCTCCTGTAACGGTGGTGTCTCCCGTCACAGTCTTGCAGATACCTGAAGGTGCAGTTTTCTGCATAGGCATATGCCTTGCGGGTTACAGCCCGGATCAGGGAGCGTACTCTCAGCGAATTCCTTTCGCACGCGATTCGAACACAAGCGCTCTCTTTCGAAGGAAACCACATGGTCAACGTCACCCGGACCCGCGCCGCCCTCGCTGCCGCCGCCGTCACCATCGCCGCCCTCGCCGGCCTCGCCACCGCCACCACCGCCACCGCGGACACCGGATGGGGCCGCCCCCCGGCCGACGTCACCCCCACGCCGACCGCGCCCGCCCCCACCACCCCGGTCACCACCAACGACACCGGCTGGGGCTAGCCCCCACAGCCGCCCGAGCCCCCACCTTGCGCGGCCCACAGCACCACGCACCACCCCGTTCCAGAAGAACACCAACCACCTCAGGGGGGCCGAGTGAACGGCGTCACCACGCCGCAGGCGCAGGCGCAATACGCGGGCGTGCAGGTCGAATTGGAAAAACTGCCAGGCGCAATGGCCGCCATGGCCATGCAAGACGACGGGCACCTCCTGCTCCTCCTGGACCCCGATGCACCCGCCAGCCGCCTACGGTCGGACCTGAACAGCATCCTCGGCCACCTCATCCTCACCGGCATCATCGAGGACATCCCCGAGGCGTCCGACGGCCCAGACCCGGCCTGACGCCCCCAGAGGCTCCACGAGGAAGCGGCGCAGCACACCCCCCTGGTGCTGCGCCGCTGTCATGCCCGCAGGCCCTCTAGGGCCGCCTCGGCTCCCGACTCCGCCGCTGTCGGGCCACGTCCAGCTCCGAGACTGCGTTCGCCATCTGAGCTGCCGCGTACTCCTTCTTCGTGACCGGCCGCTTGATGAACCCCGGATCGCCCCGGAACGCCAGCCGGATCCGCCCCGGCTCCAACTTCCGGATCCCCGGCCGAGATGCCTTGTGCAGTCGGATCGTCACCACCTTCCGCAGCACCTCCCGCTTCTGCTCCAGGGTCAGGCCGGCCCGCCTCTTGTCCTCGTCGCCGAACCACATGAGCCAGGGGTCCTCGGCCAGGAGCAAGTCCTGAACCTGTTGCGGAACACCGGCCGTCAGCTCGCGGACCTTCGCCTGGTCCTTGTCGATCTGCGGCACGAGCCGCCGCTCGAAGGTCGCGAGCGCCGACGGCGACAGCCGGAACGTCCCGGTCTCCTCGTCCAGTTCAGTCGCCAGCTCGCGCGCCTCGTCCAGCTGATCGGTAGCCGCCTTCAAGCGGGCCCGGACGCGCGCGAGCTCCTCGTCGCGCTCGCTGCTGTCCGGGAAGAAGGCAGCGCGGGCCTCGGGTCGGCCGAACCAGGCGAGAACCTGGGTCTGGACCCACGCCTCCATCCAGTCCTCGCGGATCGCCGTGTCGTGCTCTTCTGAGCAATTCAGGTACTGCACGCCACCGTTGCGCTTCCCGGCGGTCAACAGGGCGTGATCGCCGCACTCTCCGCACAGCGAAATGCGCGACAAGAGGTGCGACACTCGGGAATCCCTGTGAGTCATCCGAGCCGGGTCCTCCAGCTTCTCCTTGACCCGGTAGAACATGGCCACCGCGTCCGGGGTATCCAAAAGTGCCGGCCAAGCCGCGTCGCCGATGATCTCGCCCTTGTATATGCGCTTCCCGATATAGGCGACGTTCGTGAGCATCGCCTTCACGTGATCCGGAGTCCAGGGAATCCCGTTCGCCCGCTGAGCCTTCGGCCCCAGGGAGTTCAGCCATAGTGCGATCGCGTACGTCGACTTCCCGGAGTCGGCCTCCGTCCAGGAGCGGACGGCGATGGGAGCCTGTACGCGGTGCCTGAACTGGCCGATCAGCTCACCGGTGTCGGGGTCGTAGTGCCGGGTGTATCCGAAAATGAGGGGGCCCCACGGCTTCCCGTCCTTGGCGTGGGCGAGGGCCGTTCGGAGGGTATTTCCGTGAATGTTGTCGGCTTCACCCTCGGCTGCGATAGCGTCCTGAGCGGTGATCTTTCGATCGTCCGACTTGGACATGTCGTAGACGTTCCGGTTGTAGCAGAGAAGCGTATTCGTCTCCATGCAGGCATTCCGCAGGGTGACGTACTCCTTGAGATCTCTGTATAGCCGGTTGTGCTGAAACGCGATAACTATGTCGAGCTCTCCGGCGTGAACTGACTCCACCAGGGCCGTGAAGTCGTCGCGGGTCTTCGCCGTGGCACGACGGGGGTTCGCCGCATTCCGGTTCCCGTATCGGGAGGCCGAGACGCCCGGATCCTTGAACTCGCGGGCGACCGTGATGCCGAACTCGGCGCACAGGTCCCGGCCTTCGTCGAGCTGCTCCGCCACCGACTGGGCTTTGCCGGTGCTGTCGTCGCTCTGCCGGCCGTACAGGCCGCCGCGGAGCGGGATGCGGTCGGGGTAGACCAAGTGGACGTAGTCCAGTGCTACAGGCATACCGGCACTGTAGCGGCGAACCTACCTGTCTAACTCGGATTACTGGTCGCCGTCGGTGTCATGATGGTGGCGCTCGACGGCACCATCGTCGCCATCGCCAACCCCGCCATCAAGGACGACCTCCAGGCATCGCTCGCCGAGGTCCAGTGGATCACCAACGGCTACCTCCTCGCGCTGGCCGTCGCGCTCGTCACCGCCGGAAAGCTGGGCGACCGCTTCGGCCACCGGCAGACCTTCATCATCGGCATCGCGGGCTTCGCCGCCTCCTCCGGCGCGATCGGCCTGTCGAGCTCCATCGGCCTCGTGGTCGCCTTCCGCGTCCTCCAGGGCCTCTTCGGCGCCCTGCTCATGCCGGCCGCGCTCGGCCTGCTGCGCGCCACCTTCCCGGCCGAGAAGCTGAACATGGCCATCGGCATCTGGGGCATGGTCATCGGCGCCTCGACCGCGGGCGGCCCGATCGTCGGCGGCCTGCTCGTCGAGCACGTCAGCTGGCAGTCCGTCTTCTTCATCAACGTCCCGGTCGGCGTCCTCGCGCTCGTCCTCGGCCTGGTGATCCTCAAGGACCACCGCGCCGAGAACGCCCCGCGCTCCTTCGACGTCGTCGGCATCCTGCTGCTCTCCGGCGCCATGGCCTCCCTCATCTGGGGCATCATCAAGGCCGGTGAGTCCTGGGGCTGGTCCAGCCTCAACACCTGGGGCTGCCTGATCGGCGCGGTCGTCCTCTTCGGCGTCTTCGCCCTCTGGGAGACCAAGGTCAAGGAGCCGCTCATCCCGCTGGCGATGTTCCGCTCCGTGCCGCTGTCGGCCGGTGTGGTGCTGATGGTCCTGATGGCCTTCGCCTTCATGGGCGGCCTCTTCTTCGTCACCTTCTACCTCCAAGGCGTCAAGGGGCTCAGCCCGGTCGACAGCGGGATGCACCTGCTGCCGCTCACCGGCATGATGATCGTCTCCTCGCCGCTGGCCGGCGCGCTGATCACCAGGTTCGGCCCGCGGGTCCCGCTGGTCGGCGGCATGGTCTGCACCGCGATCGCCATGTTCGGCATGATCACCCTCACCTCCGGTACGGGCACCCTCGCGATGTCCCTGTGGTTCGGGCTGCTCGGCCTGGGCCTGGCCCCCGTCATGGTCGGCGCGACCGAGGTCATCGTCGGCAACGCGCCGCTGGAGCTCTCCGGCGTGGCCGGCGGCCTCCAGCAGGCCGCCATGCAGGTCGGCGGCGCCCTCGGCACGGCCGTGCTGGGCGCGGTCATGTCCTCCAAGGTCTCCAGCGCCTTCGGCGAGAACTGGAAGGCCGCCGGCATCCCGACCCCGCCGGACCCGCGCCTGGAGCAGGCCGCCGAGTTCGGCATGGTCCCGCCGGAGCTGGCCAAGGCGCCGGGCATGACGCCCGACATGTTCCAGGTGATCGGCAAGGTCATCCACGACACGTTCATGGACGGCATGGGGCTCGCCTTCACCGTCGCCGGTGTCGTGGCCGTCGTCGCCGCCCTGGTCGCCACGCTGACCAAGCGCGGCGCCAACGCGGAGGCGGGCGCGGGCGGGGTCCACATCTGATCCGCGGGGGTCTCGCCGAGGTCTCACCGAGGCCCCGCAGAGATCCCACAGAGGTCCCGCAGAGGTCCCGCAGGGGTCCCGCAGGGGGGCCGTCACCCGTTCGCGTGAACGGGGGCGGCCCCTCTTCCCTTTCCCCGGCCGCCTCCGCCATGCTCTGATTACGGAGAGTTACGAAACGGGGGTTCACCTGCATGTATACGAAGACGATGCTGGCGGCCGGAGTGGTCCTGACCGCGCTCCTGGCGGCGGTCCCGGCGGTGGCCCCGGCGGAGGCGGCGGCCCCGAGCGGAGCCGCTCTCGGGCCGTGCGGCTCCGGCCAGCTCTGCCTGTGGCCCAAGCCCGACTTCAAGGGCAAGGCGCAGACCCACGAGCTGGCCTCGGTCGACATCGAGAGCTGCGTCCCCCTCCCACCGGGGACGACCGCCCAGGCCCTGGCCAACCGGACCGGACGCCCGGTCACCACCTACCAGTCCGCCGAGTGCGCGGAGACCGGCGAGTTCGAGACCTACCCGGGCCGAGGGGTGTGGGTCCCCCAGACGCCCTACCAGGTCAGGGCCTTCAAGATCTGGGAGAGGTAGGGGCGGGCGCGGGCAGGTCCGGGGTGCCGGGCGGCGGGACCGAGAGGCGCGCGACCTCGGCCCGCAGCTCCCGCACCTCCACGGTCAGCGCCTCCAGGAGCGCGAGCTGACGGCGCTCGGTCTCGTCGTCCCGCTCGAAGCGGGCGATGAACCAGGCGGCGATGTTCGCGGTCACGACACCGAGCAGGGCGATGCCCGACAGCATCAGGCCCACCGCGAGCACCCGGCCCAGGCCCGTGGTCGGGGCGTGGTCGCCGTAGCCGACGGTGGTCATCGTGGTGAAGGACCACCAGACCGCGTCCCCCAGCGTCTTGATGTTGCCGTTCGGCGCGTCCCGCTCCACGTGGAGCACGGCCAGCGAGCCGAACATCATCAGCCCGACCACCGCGCCCGCCACATAGGTGGTGAGCGTTATCTGCGGGGCCATCCGGGCCCGCCGTCCCACCAGGAGGAGCGTCGAGACCACCCGCAGCAGCCGCAGCGGCTGCACCATCGGCAGTATCACCGCGAGCAGGTCCAGCGGATGCCCCCGCACGAAGGCCCACTTGGCCGGGGCGAGCGCGAGCCGCACCAGGTAGTCCAGGGCGAACGCGGCCCACACCGTCCACTCCACATGGGTGCACAGCCCGTGCACCCACGGATCGGCGCCGGGCGCCACGATCGGCACGGCGTAGGCCAGGCCGAAGGCCACGGCCAGCACAAGCAGCGGCGTCTGGGTGCGCTTCTCCCAGCGTTCCTTCATGACGGAGGGCTCGACGAGGGTCATGGCGCGGCGCGGGGCAGGTGATCCTTCATGCCCGGCATCGTAAGGAACGCGGAAGGGCGGCGGGACCGTCCGGTCCCACCGCCCTCACCAGGGGGTACGCGCTACGCGTGACGGGTCACGCGTCGCCGCCGGCCGCGCCCGGGTCCGCCGCCGTCACGTCGAGCAGCTGGTAGCGGTCCACGGCCTGCTTCAGCGCCGACCGGTCGACCTTGCCCTCGTGGGCCAGCTCGGTGAGCACCGCGAGCACGATCGACTGGGCGTCGATGTGGAAGAAGCGGCGGGCCGCGCCACGGGTGTCCGCGAAGCCGAAGCCGTCCGCGCCCAGCGAGGTGTAACGGCCCGGCACCCAGCGGGAGATCTGGTCCGGCACCGAACGCATCCAGTCCGAGACCGCCACGAACGGGCCCTGGGCGCTCTGGAGCTTGCTGGTCACGTACGGGACCCGCTGCTCCTCGTCCGGGTGGAGCAGGTTGTGCTCCTCGACGGCCACGGCCTCGCGGCGCAGCTCGTTCCAGGAGGTGGCCGACCAGACGTCGGCGCGCACGTTCCACTCCTCGGCGAGGATCCGCTGGGCCTCCAGGGCCCACGGGACCGCCACGCCGGAGGCCATGATCTGCGCCGGGATCGCGCCCGCCTCGCCGGCCCGGTAGCGGTGGATGCCCTTGAGGATGCCCTCGGCGTCCACGTTCTCCGGCTCGGCCGGGTGCTGGATCGGCTCGTTGTAGACCGTCAGGTAGTAGAAGACGTCCTCTGCCTGGGGGCCGTACATCCGCCGCAGGCCGTCCTGCACGATGTGCGCGATCTCGAAGCCGAAGGCCGGGTCGTAGGCGACGCAGCCCGGGTTGGTCGAGGCGAGGAGGTGCGAGTGCCCGTCCGCGTGCTGGAGGCCCTCGCCGGTCAGCGTGGTGCGGCCGGCGGTGGCGCCGAGCACGAAGCCGCGCGACAGCTGGTCGGCCATCTGCCAGAACTGGTCGCCGGTGCGCTGGAAGCCGAACATCGAGTAGAAGACGTAGACCGGGATGAGCGGCTCGCCGTGCGTCGCGTAGGCGGAGCCGGCGGCGATCAGCGAGGCCGTGCAGCCCGCCTCCGAGATGCCGTCGTGCAGCATCTGGCCGGTCGGGGACTCCTTGTAGGCGAGGAGCAGCTCGCGGTCGACGGCCTCGTACTGCTGCCCGAGCGGGTTGTAGATCTTGGCGCTCGGGAAGAACGAGTCCATGCCGAAGGTGCGGTACTCGTCGGGCGCGATCAGCACGAAGCGCCTGCCGATCTCCTTGTCCCGCATCAGGTCCTTGAGCAGCCGGACGAAGGCCATCGTGGTGGCGATCGACTGCTGGCCGGAGCCCTTCTTGACCGCCGCGTAGGTCTTGTCCTCGGGCAGCGCGAGCGGCTTGGCGCGCACCACCCGCGTCGGGACGTACCCGCCGAGCGCCTTGCGGCGGTCGTGCATGTACTGGATCTCCTCGGAGTTCCGTCCCGGGTGGTAGTACGGCGGCAGGCCGTCCTCCAGCTGCCGGTCCGTGACCGGGATGTGCAGCCGGTCGCGGAAGCGCTTGAGGTCGTCGACCGTCAGCTTCTTCATCTGGTGGGTGGCGTTGCGGCCCTCGAAGTTGGGGCCCAGCGTCCAGCCCTTGACCGTCTTGGCCAGGATCACCGTCGGCTGGCCCTTGTGGGCCTTGGCCGCCGAGAACGCGGCGAAGATCTTCTTGTGGTCGTGACCGCCGCGGCCCAGGTGCAGGATCTGGTCGTCGGTCATGTTCTCGACCATGGCCCGCAGCCGCTGGTCGTCGCCGAAGAAGTGGTCGCGGATGTACGAGCCGGTCTCCGTCGCGTACGTCTGGTACTGGCCGTCCGGGGTGGTGTTCATCCGGTTGACCAGCACGCCGTCGCGGTCCTGCGCGAGCAGCGGGTCCCAGGAGCGGTCCCAGACCAGCTTGATGACGTTCCAGCCGGCGCCGCGGAAGACGGACTCCAGCTCCTGGATGACCTTGCCGTTGCCGCGCACCGGGCCGTCGAGGCGCTGCAGGTTGCAGTTGACGACGAAGGTGAGGTTGTCCAGGTTCTCGCGGGCCGCGATGGTCAGCTGGCCGAGCGACTCGGGCTCGTCCATCTCGCCGTCGCCGAGGAAGGCCCACACGTGCGACTTGGAGGTGTCGGCGATGCCGCGCGCCTCCATGTAGCGGTTCATCCGGGCCTGGTAGATCGCGCCGAGCGGGCCGAGGCCCATCGAGACGGTCGGGAACTCCCAGAAGTCCGGCATCAGCCGCGGGTGAGGGTACGAGGAGAGCCCGTTCGGGTACTTCGACTTCTCCTGGCGGAAGCCGTCCAGCTGGGCCTCGCTCAGCCGGTCCAGCAGGAAGGCGCGGGCGTAGATGCCGGGGGAGGCGTGCCCCTGGAAGAAGATCTGGTCGCCGCCGTCGCCCTCGTCCTTGCCCCGGAAGAAGTGGTTGAAGCCCACGTCGTACAGGGAGGCGGAGGAGGCGAAGGTGGCGATGTGGCCGCCGACGCCGACACCCGGGCGCTGGGCGCGCGAGACCATCACGGCCGCGTTCCACCGGGTGGCGTTGAGGACCTTGCGCTCGATCTCCTCGTTGCCCGGGAAGAACGGCTCGTCCTTGGTCGCGATCGTGTTGACGTAGTCCGTGCTGCGCATCTCGGGCACCGCGACGCGCTTCTCACGGGCCCGCTCGATCAGCCGCAGCATGAGATAGCGGGCCCGCTCCCGGCCCCGCTCGTCCACGGCGGCGTCGAGTGAGTCGAGCCATTCCTGGGTCTCTTCGGGATCGAAATCCGGGACCTGGCTGGGAAGGCCGCCAATGATGATCGGGTTGCGATCGGATGCGGAAGCCACGCTGTTCCTTCGCTGGTCGGTGGAGCCCACGGGGAGGGGCCCGCGGAGGGCCGGGATGACCATCGTGTACCCCGCCGGCGGCAAACGTCATCTTTACCGTGGGGTAACCCTCCCGAGGTGCCTTGTTCGGTCAAATCGCAACCTTACGCCCATCACGCACATGCGTTTCGTCAGCGCGTTCGGCACACTGAAGCCGCAGAGTCCCGCAATACGGGGCGAAGAGTGCACGTCTCGTCACGGAGTGCGACGGGTACTCGCCGGAAGTTGCGGCGAGACGGCCCCAAACGTCACCGTTTCGGCGGTCTCCACGGCCGGGTACTTGCGCGATCCGCCCCGGCCCGTGTGGACTACGGCCAGTGCCGCGCGTACGCGCGCGGTCGAAGCATTTTTCCGAAGACGATCAGGAGGCAAGCCGTGAGCGCGACCGCGGACCACGCGGAGGAGCGGACCAACCCGGCAGCGAGGCTGGGGTTCGAGCCCGGACAGGTGGTCCAGGAGATCGGTTACGACGACGACGTCGACCACGATCTCCGCGAAGGCATCGAATCCCTCATCGGCCAGGAACTCGTGGACGAGGACTACGACGACGTCGCCGACGTCGTGCTGCTGTGGTTCCGTGACGAAGACGGTGATCTCACCGACGCCCTGGTGGATGCCATCGGTTTTCTGGAGGACAACGGCCAGATCTGGCTGCTGACTCCGAAGACCGGCCGCGACGGCTACATCGAGCCGAGCGACATCAACGATGCCGCGCAGACCGCCGGTCTCTCCCCGGCCAAGAGCATCAGCGTCGCCAAGGACTGGACGGGCACCCGCCTGGGCAGCCCGAAGCGCTGATCCCTCGATCGCTGCACGGAGCCCCCACCGGCCACGGCCGGTGGGGGCTCTGCGCGTCCTCTGGGCCTATTAGGGTGGGTTTCACCGGATCGGCCCAAGGGCTGGGCCGCCGGGCGAAGGGATGCGTACGCGATGGCGATCGAGATCGGCGCCCGGGCTCCTGACTTCGAGCTGAAGGACAACCACGGGCGCACCGTGCGGCTCTCCGACCTCGCCGGAGACGGCCCGGACGGGCGGAACGTGGTGCTGTTCTTCTACCCCTTCGCCTTCACCGGCGTCTGCACCGGGGAGCTGCGCGAGCTCCGCGACCACCTGGACACCTTCGTCAACGACGACACCCAGCTGCTGGCGGTCTCCGCCGACTCCATGCACACCCTGCGCGTCTTCGGCGAGCAGGAGGGGCTGGAGTTCCCGCTGCTGTCCGACTTCTGGCCGCACGGCGCGGTCTCCCGGGCCTACGGCGTCTTCGACGAGGACAAGGGCTGCGCGGTGCGCGGGACCTTCGTCATCGACCGGGCCGGCACGGTCCGCTGGAAGGTCGTCAACGCCCTGCCGGACGCCCGCGACCTGGACGAGTACGCGAAGGCCCTGGCGGCCCTCTGAGGGGTCCTCGGCCAACACTCGGGCGAAACGTCTGTTTCGACTGGGAACCCGTCACTAGGATCCAGACGTTGATCCGATGCCAACGCACGACTGGGGGCGCTGCCCCTGGAAAACAATGGAGGGACTCGTGGGAGTCAGCCTCAGCAAGGGCGGCAACGTCTCGCTGACCAAGGAGGCCCCCGGCCTGACCGACGTCACCGTCGGTCTGGGCTGGGACGTCCGCACCACCACCGGTACGGACTTCGACCTCGACGCCAGCGCCATCCTGGTGAACGCGGAGGGCAAGGTCCGCAACGACCAGGACTTCGTGTTCTTCAACAACCTGAAGAGCGCCGACGGCTCCGTCGAGCACACCGGCGACAACCTCACCGGCGAGGGCGAGGGCGACGACGAGCAGGTCAAGGTCAACCTGGCCGGTGTCCCCGCCGACGTCACGAAGATCGTCTTCCCGGTGTCGATCTACGACGCCGACAACCGCCAGCAGTCCTTCGGCCAGGTGCGCAACGCGTTCATCCGCGTGGTGAACCAGGCCGGCGGCGCCGAGATCGCGCGGTACGACCTCTCCGAGGACGCCTCGACCGAGACCGCCATGGTCTTCGGCGAGCTGTACCGCAACGGCGCCGAGTGGAAGTTCCGCGCCGTCGGCCAGGGCTACGCCTCGGGTCTGCGCGGCATCGCGCAGGACTTCGGCGTCAACGTCTGACCGACACCAGCACGTCCCGTCCGGCGCCGCACCCTCCGTGCGGCGCCGGACGCGCCTCATCACCAGTCACCACCGGGGAGGAACCACCGTCATGGGCGTCACGCTCGCCAAGGGAGGCAATGTCTCCCTCTCCAAGGCCGCTCCCAACCTCACCCGGGTCCTGGTGGGACTCGGCTGGGACGCGCGCTCCACCACCGGAGCCCCCTTCGACCTCGACGCCAGCGCGCTGCTGTGCCAGTCGGGCCGGGTGCTCGGCGACGAGTACTTCGTCTTCTACAACAACCTCACGAGCCCCGAGGGCTCCGTCGAACACACCGGCGACAACCTCACCGGTGAGGGTGAGGGCGACGACGAGTCGCTGATCGTGGACCTCGGCAAGGTCCCGGCCCACTGCGACAAGATCATCTTCCCCGTGTCGATCCACGAGGCCGACAACCGCGGCCAGTCGTTCGGCCAGGTGGCGAACGCCTTCATCCGGGTGGTGAACCAGCTCGACGGCCAGGAGCTGGCCCGTTACGACCTCTCCGAGGACGCCTCCACGGAGACCGCGATGATCTTCGGGGAGCTCTATCGCTACCAGGGCGAATGGAAGTTCCGCGCGGTGGGGCAGGGGTACGCGTCCGGCCTGCGGGGCATCGCTCTAGACTTCGGGGTCAACGTTTCGTAAAGCCGCGTTATCACACGATGGGGTAGACAGTGGTTCTGAAAACCTTCGGCTGGTCGTTCGCGATCACCGTGCTCGGCCTGGCCGCTGCCGTGGTCTACGGGGGGTGGGAGGCGTTCGGGATCGTCGCGATCCTCTGCGTCCTGGAGATCTCGCTCTCCTTCGACAACGCGGTGGTCAACGCCGGAATCCTGAAGAAGATGAACGCCTTCTGGCAGAAGATCTTCCTCACGATCGGCGTGCTCATCGCCGTCTTCGGCATGCGGCTCGTCTTCCCCGTCGTGATCGTCGCGGTCAGCGCCAAGATCGGCCCCATCGAGGCCGTCAACCTCGCGCTGAACGACGCCGACCGGTATCAGGAACTGGTCACCGACGCGCACCCGTCGATCGCCGCCTTCGGTGGCATGTTCCTGCTGATGATCTTCCTCGACTTCATCTTCGAGGACCGTGACATCCAGTGGCTGCGCTGGATCGAGCGCCCGCTCGCCAAGCTGGGCAAGGTCGACATGCTGTCGGTCTGCATCGCCCTGGTCGTGCTGCTGATCACCGCGATGACCTTCGCGACCCAGGCCCACCAGCACGGCGGCGCCCACGTCGACAAGGCCCAGACCGTGCTGATCTCCGGCATCGCCGGCCTCATCACGTACCTCGTCGTCGGCGGTCTCTCCGGCTACTTCGAGAACAAGCTGGAGGAGGAAGAGGAGCGCGAGCACGAGGCCGAGGAAGCGGCCAAGCGCAGCGGCAAGAAGGTCACCGCCGTCCAGCTCGCCGGCAAGGCCGCCTTCTTCATGTTCCTCTACCTGGAGGTCCTCGACGCCTCCTTCTCCTTCGACGGCGTCATCGGCGCCTTCGCCATCACCAACGACATCGTCCTGATGGCCCTCGGCCTCGGCGTCGGCGCGATGTACGTCCGTTCCCTCACGGTCTACCTGGTCCGCGAGGGCACCCTCGACGACTACGTCTACCTGGAGCACGGCGCCCACTACGCCATCGGCGCCCTGGCCGTGGTCCTCATGGTCAGCATCCAGTACGAGATCCCCGAGATCATCACCGGCGGCATCGGCGTCGCCCTGATCGGCTGGTCCTTCTGGTCCTCCGTCCGGCGCAACAAGCGCCTCGCGGCGGCCGAGGGCTCGGGAGACAAGACAGAGGTGCCGTCCGGGGTGTGACGTCCCCGACAATGAGGAACGCTCTCTGCGGGGCGGCCGGTGCACCCGGCCGCCCCGCGGCGCGTGACCGGGGTGGGCGACGAATGTGGGGGGTGGGGGCGCATGGCCTTCTGGGACAACCTGTTTCCGGGCCGGGCGGACGATTTCGACATGGGCGGCGCGGGCAACTCCATCGACCTGACCAGACGCCGCCCGCTGGTCTCCCTCAGCAAGCAGGGCGCCGCCACCGGCAGCCTGCGGGTCAACCTCTCCTGGCGGATGCGCACCTCCGACCTCGACGGCCGCCCCCGCCAGGCCGGCGGCCTGCTGCGGCACCCCTCGCGGCTCTTCAAGCCCGAGGAGGTCCAGGCCCACACCCAGGGCGTCGTCAACGTCGACCTCGACCTCGGCTGCCTCTACGAGCTGGCCGACGGCACCAAGGGCGTGGTGCAGCCGCTCGGCGGCTTCCTCGGGCACATGAACGAGCCGCCGTACGTGCAGCTCAGCGGCGACGACCGGTTCGGCGCCCCCTCCGGCGAGACGATCTTCGTCAACCTGGACCACCGGGACGAGATCAAGCGGCTGCTCTTCTTCGTCTACATCTACGACCAGACGCCCGCCTTCGACCGCACCCACGCCAAGGTCACGCTCTACCCGAGCAACGGCCCGCGGATCGAGATCGAGCTGGACGAGCACGCCCCGCAGGCCCGCTCCTGCGCCGTCTTCAGCGTGCAGAACCTCAAGGGCGAGCTGACCGTCCGCCGCGAGGTGCGCTTCGTGTACGGCTTCCAGGCCGAGCTGGACCGGCTGTACGGCTGGGGCCTCCAGTGGGGCCGCGGCTACAAGACGAAGACCTGAGCCCCGCCGCGTTCAGCGGACGAACTGCGGACCCATCGGCGGCATCCGGAACTCCCGCACCGGCTGCGGATACCCGTACGCGGGCCCGCCCGCCTGGACCGGGGCCGTCGCCGGGAGCGGCGGGGCCACCGGCTGCGGCGGCACCGAAGGCGGCGGCGGCACCGGCGGCAGCGACGGCGGGGTCACCGCGACCGCCGCGGCGGCCTCCGGCACCGGCTGCACCATCGTCGCGTCCAGGTCCGCCCCGGGCACCGCCGCGTCACGGGGCTCCCCGTCCGCCGCCTCGGCCGAGTCGTCCACCGAGACGCCGAAGTCCGTCGCGAGCCCCACCAGGCCGGTCGGATAACCCTGGCCGACCGCCCGGAACTTCCAGCCCTCCCCGCGCCGGTACAGCTCGGCGCAGATGACCGCCGTCTCCTCGCCCGTCTCCGCCGCCACGTCGAAGACCGCGAGCGCGTCCCGGTCCCCGGCGCCCGGCGCCGCGTCGTACAGCAGGATCCGCAGGTCGGAGACCGAACGGAAGGTGTCACCGTCCGATGAGGCCGCGATCACCACCCGGTCGACCGAGGCGTCCAGCGCGCCCAGCTCGGCCTCCACCGTGTCCGTCAGGCCCTCCGGCCCCCGCTTCTTGGACAGCCGGCGGACCAGCCCCGAGGGATGCCGGGGCTGGTTGTAGAAGACGAAGTCCTCGTCGGACCGCACGCGCCCGTCGCCGCCCAGCAGCAGGGCGGAGGCGTCCACGTCCGGCACCCCGGGGCCCGGGGTCCAGCGGAGCACGGCCCGTACGGCCGCGGTGTCGAGAGGGACGTTGGAGCCCTTCAGCATCGCGTGCGTCATGCCCGTCATCATTCCTGCCCGCCCGCCTTCCGGACAACGCGGGGGGCCGGATGCGGACGAGTTACCTGAACTTCACGCACGTGGGGAACTACGGACACCCTCACCTACGTACTATTACCGGCCACATCTCATCAGGGCCTCCCGGGCCAGTCGGGGGAGATACATGCGTCATTTCGGGCACATCCCGGCCGCAACGCGGACCAGGCTGTTCCATCAGGAGCCGGCCGCGTTCACGGCCGCCTCTCCCGCGCGCACGCTCGCGGTCGCCCTCGGCGCCACGCTGTACAGCCCCGCCACCCGGCCCCACCTCGCCCACGACGTGCGCAAACAGGCCGCCCGCGGGGTCGCCTCCATGGTCCTCTGCCTGGAGGACTCCATCAGCGACGCCGAGGTCGAGGCGGGCGAGGCCAACCTCGTCCGGCAGTTCGCCGAGCTCGCCGCCGGCGCCGCCCCCGACGGCGCCGACCTGCCCCTGCTCTTCATCCGGGTCCGCGAGCCCCGCCAGATCACCGACCTCGCCCGGCGGCTCGGCGAGACGCTCCGGCTGCTGTCCGGATTCGTACTGCCCAAATTCACCGAGAGCCGCGGCCGGGACTTCCTCGACGCCCTCGCCGCCGCCGAGCACGACCACGGCCGGCGCCTCTTCGCCATGCCCGTCCTGGAGTCCCCCGAGCTCCTCCACCTGGAGACCCGGGCCGAGACCCTGGCCGGCATCGCCGCGATCACCGCCAAGCACCGCGACCGCGTCCTCGCGCTGCGCCTCGGCGTCACCGACTTCTGCTCCCACTACGGCCTGCGCCGCTCGCCCGACATGACCGCCTACGACGTCAAGATCGTCGCGAACGTCATCGCCGACGTCGTCAACGTCCTCGGCCGCTCCGACGGCACCGGCTTCACCATCACCGGCCCCGTCTGGGAGTACTTCCGCCCCGGCGAGCGCATGTTCAAGCCCCAGCTCCGCCGCAGCCCCTTCCTGGAGGGCCGGGCCGAGGACCTGCGCACCGCGCTCATCGAACACGACCTCGACGGGCTGCTCCGCGAGATCGAACTCGACCGCGCCAACGGCCTGCTCGGCAAGACCTGCATCCACCCCACCCACGTCCCGCCCGTGCACGCGCTGTCCGTGGTCAGCCACGAGGAGTTCAGCGACGCCCAGGACATCCTGCGGCCGGAACGCGACGGCGGCGGCGTGCTCCGCTCCGCGTACACCAACAAGATGAACGAGGTGAAGCCGCACCGCGCGTGGGCCGAACGCACCCTCCAGCGCGCCGAGGTCTTCGGTGTCGCGCGCGAGGACGTCGGCTTCGTGGAGCTGCTCACCGCCGGCCTGGCCCGGCTGACGGAAGGCTGACGTACTCCGATGGACACCGTGTGGTCGGGAAGCTGGGTCGCCGAACGGCTCGGCGTAGGGCTCGACGGCGACGAGACCCTGCCGGACCTGCTGGGCCTCGCCCTGCGCCGCAACCCCAAGCGGGCCCACCTGCTGGTCTCCAACGTGCTCGGCAAGCACGTGCCCCAGCGCCCCTCCGTCGTCCGCGACGCCGGACACGGCCTGGGCGTCCGCGTCCGCCGCCTGCTCGGCGACGAGCGGGCCGCCCAAGCCGTCGTCCTCGGCTACGCCGAGACCGCCACCGGCCTCGGCCACAGCGTCGCCGACGGCCTCGCCCTCGCCCCGTACCTCCACTCCACCCGGCGCGCCGTCGACGGCGTCGCCACCGCCGGCGGCTTCGAGGAGTCCCACTCCCACGCCACCTCCCACCTGCTGCTCCCCGAGGACCCCGGGCTGCTCTCCGGCGACGGGCCGCTGGTCCTCGTCGACGACGAGTTCTCCACCGGCAACACCGTCGTCAACACCATCCGCGAGCTCCACGCGCGCCACCCGCGCGGGCACTACGTCGTCGTCGCGCTCGTCGACATGCGCGCCCCCGCCGACCGGGACCGGCTCACCGCCTTCGCCGCGGAGCTCGGCGCCCGCGTCGACCTGGTCACCCTCGCCGCCGGCACCGTGGAGCTGCCCGACGGCGTCCTCGCCCGCGGCCAGGAGCTCGTCGCCCGCCACGAGGCCGCCGCCCCCGCCCCGGCCCCCGCCGCCCGCCCCGCCCCCGAGCGGATCGCGCTCGACTGGCCGCGCGGCCTCCCCGACGGCGGCCGGCACGGCTTCACCCCCGGACACCGCGAGCGCCTGGAGGCCGCCCTGCCGGGCATGGCCGCCCGGATCGCCGCCGCCCTGACCGAGGGCCCCGGCGGACACGGCGGCCCCGGCGCGTCCGGCCCCGCCGTCCCCTCCCGCGTCCTCGTCCTCGGCTTCGAAGAGCTCATGTACGCCCCGCTGCGCCTGGCCGCCGAGCTGGAGCGGACCGGCGCCGCCGCCGAGGTCCGCTACTCCACCACCACCCGCTCGCCCGTCCTCGCCGTCGACGACCCCGGCTACGCGATACGGACCCGGCTCGTCTTCCCCGCCCACGACGAGCCCGCCGACGGCCCCGGCGAGCGCTACGCCTACAACGTGGCGGGCGGCGGCTTCGACGCGGTCGTCGCCGTCGTCGACTCGGTCGCCGACACCCCCGAGCTGCACGCCCCGGACGGACTGCTCGCCCAGCTCGCCGCGCACATACCGCGGGTCGTGCTGGCCGTCGTCCCCTCGTACGCCCCCCAGGTCACCGAAGCTCCCGAAAGGAGCTCCATGCTGCCCGAGCCCCTCCGCGGCCCCGCCTTCTCCTCGTACGCCCCCGAAGAGGTCGGCTGGCTGCTCCAGGACCTCTCGGACGTCGAGCTGGAGGCCCCCACCGAGGAGCGCGAGGAGGCCATCCAGAGCGGCGGCGCCCACTACGCCGAGTCGCTGCCCGTCGAGTACCAGCCCAGCGCCCGCTACCAGGAGCTGTTCCAGGCCGCCCTGGAAGGCTCCGCCGCCCGGATCGCGCGCGCCGTCGGCACCGTCACCGAGACCGTCCTCGCCGAGCGCGGCAAGCAGCCCGTCCTCGTCTCCCTCGCCCGCGCCGGCACCCCCGTCGGGGTCCTGATGCGCCGCTGGGCCCAGCACCGGCACGGCCTCGAACTCCCGCACTACGCCGTCTCCATCGTGCGCGGCCGAGGCATCGACGCCAACGCGCTGCGCTGGCTCGCCGCCCACCACGACCCCGCCGACGTCGTGTTCGTCGACGGCTGGACCGGCAAGGGCGCCATCACCCGCGAACTCGCCGAGGCCCTGAAGGAGTTCGACGGCTTCGACCCCGAGGTCGCGGTCCTCGCCGACCCCGGCTCCTGCGTCCGCGTGCACGGCACCCGGGAGGACTTCCTCATCCCCTCCGCCTGCCTCAACTCCACCGTCTCCGGCCTCGTCTCGCGCACCGTCCTGCGCCCCGACCTGGTCGGCCCGCACGACTTCCACGGCGCCAAGTTCTACCGCGAGCTGGCCGGCGCCGACGTCTCCGGCGCCTTCCTCGACGCCGTCACCGCCCGCTTCGACGAGGTCGTCGCCGACGTCGAGGCCGAGGTCACCCGGCTCCTCGCCACCGACCGCACCCCCACCTGGGAGGGCTGGCGGGCCGTCGAGCGGATCAGCGAGGAGTACGGCATCCACGACGTCAACCTGGTCAAGCCCGGCGTCGGCGAGACCACCCGGGTGCTGCTGCGCCGGGTCCCCTGGAAGATCCTGGCCAAGCGCGGCGCGGGCGCCGACCTCGCCCACGTACGCCTGCTCGCCGAACAGCGCGGGGTGCCCGTCGAGGAGGTCGACGACCTGCCGTACAGCTGCGTCGGACTCATCCACCCCCGCTACACGCGCGGCGCCACCGGCGCCGACGGCACGGCGGTGGTGTCCCGATGAGCACCGCGACCCCGGCCGTCCTGGTCGCCAGCGACCTCGACCGCACCCTCGTCTACTCCACGGCCGCCCTCTCCCTCGGGATGCCCGACGCCCACGCGCCCCGGCTGCTGTGCGTCGAGGTCCACGAGTCCAAGCCGCTCTCGTACCTCACCGAGACCGCCGCCGGGGAACTGCGCGCGCTGGCCGCCGAGACGCTCTTCGTCCCCGCCACCACCCGCACCCGCAAGCAGTACCAGCGCATCCGGCTGCCGCTCGGCACCCCGCCGCGGTACGCGGTCTGCGCCAACGGCGGGCACCTCCTCGTCGACGGCGTCTCCGACCGCGACTGGCAGGACCACGTGCGCCGCACGCTCGCCGCGTCCTGCGCCCCGCTCGCCGAGGTCCGCGCGCGCCTCACCGACACCACCGACCCGTCCTGGGTGCGCAAACACCGGGTCGCCGAGGAGCTGTTCGCCTACCTCGTCGTCGAGCGCGACCGGCTGCCCGAGGAATGGCTGACCGGCTTCACCGCCTGGGCGGACGAACGCGGCTGGAACGTCTCCCTCCAGGGCCGCAAGGTGTACGCGGTGCCCCGGCCGCTCACCAAGAGCGCGGCCGTCCGCGAGGTCGCCCGCCGCACCGGCGCCACCCTCACCCTCGCCGCCGGCGACTCCCTCCTCGACGCCGACCTGCTGCTCGCCGCCGACCGGGCCTGGCGCCCGGGCCACGGCGAGCTCGCCGACGCCGACTGGACCGCCCCGCACGTCGAGGCGCTGGCCCAGCGGGGCGTGGCCGCGGGCGAGGAGATCCTCCGCCGCTTCCGCGCCGCCGCCCGCGCCCACACCGCGCCGGCGCCCCGGCTCGACGGAGCGCTCCCGGACCCGGTCTGAGGGCCCTGCCGGCCGTCGGCTAGCCGCAGCACCCGCCCCCGCAGCAGCCGCCCCCGCCGCCACCGGCGGCGGGCGCGGCGGAGGAGCCCTTGGAGCCCCCGACCGCGACGGCGGAGAGCAGCTTCACGGTGTCGTCGTGCCCGGCGGGGCAGGCGGCGGGGGCGGCGGACTCGGCCATCGGGCGGCTGAGCTCGAAGGTGTCTCCGCAGGTGCGGCAGCGGTACTCGTAACGAGGCATGGGCTCAGCGTACGGCGTACCGCTACGCCTTCCCCCGCTCCTCCCGGATCTGCTCGACGACCCGCGCGGCCGTGCCCCGGATCGCCTCCAGCTCCGTCAGGAAGGCCCAGTAGTCGGGGTGCCGCCCGCTGTCGAGCCCGGCGACCGCGCGGTCGATCCGGGCGACCGCCTCGTCCAGCGGCCGGGCGTGCCGGGGCTCGGGGGTGCTGCGCCCGGCCATGGCGAGCCGCTGGGCGTCCCGTACGGCGAAGCGGGTGCGGTCGATCTCGGCCCCCGGGTCCTTGGCGACGGCGTTCAGGCGGCGCAGCCGGTCCCCGGCGGCGGCCACGCCCTCGTCGCCGGAGTCGAGCAGGGCGCGGGCGGTGGCGAGCAGCGCGGTGGCGTCGGGCCAGCGCTGCTCGTCGCGCGCCTTCGCGGCCTCGGCCAGCCGCTCCTCGGCCTGGTGGGCGGCGGTGGCGGCCTGCTCGGGCACGTGCTGGAGGTCCTGCCAGCAGGCGGCCGAGAACCGGCGGCGCAGCTCGGACAGGACCGGCTCGACCCCCTCGGCGCGGGTGGCGAGGGCCTGGGAGCGGGTCCGCAGGGAGACCAGCCGCTTGTCGGTCTCGCCGGCCCGCTCGGGCACCCGGGCCGCCTCGGCCCGCATCGCCTCGGCCTCGCGCAGGACGCGGTCGGCGCGCTCCAGGGTCTCGGCGACGCCGTGCCGGCCGGCGCCCTCGTTGAGGCGGGTCAGGTCGGGCCCGAGCAGCGCGAGCCGCCGCGCGAGCTCGTCGGCCCGGAAGCCCTGCTCGCGGGTCGTATCCAGGGCGACCGCGGCCTCGCGCAGCGCCTGCCGGGCGCGCTCGACGGCGGGCACCAGCCGGGCGAGCTGCGTCTCGGCCCGCCCGAGCAGCGGCGCGAGGCCCTGCTCGAACCGGTCCAGCTCGCCCTTGACCCGCTGGAGCTCGTCCCGGGCCCGCCCGAGCGCGGCGGTGGCGCGGGAGGCGGCGGCGCCGTCCAGCAGCTCGCTGTCGAGGTCGTGGGCGTCGACGGCCTCGATGTACGTGTGGCTGACCTCGTCGATCCGCCGCCCGAGCGCGGCGAAGCCCTCGACGGCGCGGCGGGCCTCGGGGGAGTCGTCGGCGGCGGTGATGGTCTCGATGGAGATCCGCAGCCCGCGCTGGGCGGTGTCGAGCTCGTAGAAGGCCGCGGCGGCGGCGTCCTTCGCGGCCTGCGCCTCGGCCCGCCGGCTCTCGTCCCGCCCCCCGAACCAGCGCCGCGTCCCGCCGCCCGCGAAGGCGCCCGGCAGCACCGCGAGGAGGAGCACCGGGAGGACGAGCCCCAGCCGAACCACACCGGTCACCCCGGCCGCCGCCCCGCCCCTGTCCTCGGTCGCCGCCACGTTTCCTCTCCCGTGCTGTGTCCGCCGTGTCCGCTGTGCCCGGTCCGGTTCATTCTCCCACCCGCTAGGGACGAAGACACGGCCCGATCAGTTCACCGCGAACCCCCTCCTATCGGTTTGCGGTGCCCACCGGTGCGCCATGTACGCTGTTGCTTCCTTCCACGGGTGCGTAGCTCAGGGGTAGAGCGCTGCTCTTACAAAGCAGATGTCGGCGGTTCGAAACCGTCCGCGCCCACCAGGGAAAGCCGCAGGTAAGACGCGGTAAAGGCCCCTCAGCCGCAAAAGGCTGAGGGGCCTTTCTCACGATCGATGCCACATCGATGCCACATCCCCCTGGGATCGGGCCTCTTTGGTGTACCAAAAGGGCTGTGCACAGGAGCCACCCTCGACACCCTGCTCCTCATCGCCGACGCGATCGGCGTCCCTCTGGCCGAGCTGGTGAGGTAGCCCCGGCCGGCCGTGGGGGAACGGATTCCGGCTGGGGCGGTCTGTGTGGGGTTAGCGCGCGATGACGAACCCGCGGGTGGGCCGCTTGCGCGCGGCGGCAGCCGCGGCGGCGAGGGTCATCTCGGTGATGTCCTTGCCGTCATGGTCGACGACCTGCCAGGGGCCGGCCGGGTAGTCCGGGTTCTCCGGCTGGAGGGTTCCGGGGATTCCGTGCTGCCGCATGGTGTCGTGCAGGGCGGCGACCTCGCGCGCGTCCATGGCTCTCCGTCCGTAGAGGGGTTGCCGAGCCTAGCTGTCGCCTCCTCCGCTGTTGCAGTGGCTGGCGCACTTGCCCGGGTTGATCGTTCCGCAGCCGCCGGGCATCGGCGTGTGCCGGGTCACGCCGACGAGCATGTCCCGTCGGCCGGCCCACAGCGCGGTGTCGGGGGTGTAGCCGGCCTGCTCGATGAGGGCCATGGTGCGGGCGAGGGTGTCCGGGTCGTGCCGGGCGGCCTCGGGTCGTTCGGGGTAGTGGTGGACGGTGCGGCCCAGGCGGCTGCACAGGGTGGCGTACAGGTGGGTGTGCAGGATGAGGGCGTGCCAGCCCTGGTCGACCTCCTCGGTGGGGGAGATCTTCACCTGCGGGAACAGGGCAGCAGCGGCCACGAACTTGAGGGCCTCTTCGGCGATCCGCCCGGCGTAGAACGGGTCCCAGTCCGGGTTGTTGTCGAGGACGGTGTACATCACGCCGTTGAACGCCGTGTCGCTGAGCAGAGCGCGCGGGCTGGTGCCGATGCCGACGGGGCCGGTCGGCGCGCAGGGCGGCGGCGGCTTCGACGGCTCGTTGGTGCAGGCCATGGTTCCTCCTGGTGGATTCTCGATGGTGCCCATGGCCCGCCCTGGCCGACCCAGGGCGGGAGCTCAGGTGGTGACGCCGATGACGATGAGGCCGAGCAGGCAGAGGACGATCAGGACGTAGCAGATCTGCCGCCCGAGCTCCGTCACGGCGACTCCAGAGGGACGGGTGGCAGCTCCGTACGGCCGACGAAGGCGGCGCGGCGGCTCGTGCGCCGGTGCTCACGGAGCTCCTGGAGCAGGGCCCGCCCGGCGATGCCGAGCTGCCGGGCGTAGCTCCAGTTCCCGAGCGGGCCGCCCCCCGGCCCGGCCTGGACGAGCTCGATCCACATCCGCACGGCAGCTGTGCCGCGCTCGGGTCGCTCGCCCTCGAGGATCAGCGCGATGCCGTCGGCGAGGGACGAGCAGTGGGTGAGGAGATCGTTCGTGAGCTGGGCGATGGCCGCGTCGCTCGGGCAGTGGTGCTCCAGCCGGACGGCGAACGCGATGTGCCTCTCGGCCTCCGCCTCGACGTGCTCCTCTATGCCGTCGGCCGCCGTGGCGAGCGCGGCTCCGAGGTCGACCGCGACCAGCGTCTCGGCCGGCCTGTCGTGCTGGGGCTCCTCGTCCATGCTCGCTCCTGGTGGGTCGGTGGAATCGTGCGTTCGGCTCCTTGCCGGGCCGGTCGCCGACCCGAACTCTGACTCCGACCGGCGGTCTGGCGCCATGGCTCCCGGACAGTGAAAACGCCCGTACGTCATGGCGGTGAAGTGATTCCGGCGTACGGGTCATCGTGCCGAGATGAAAACCGTCCGAAGCCCTCTGGCCAGCAACTACCTTGGTTCCGGGAGGTCTTCATGCCGCGTAGCGACAGCAAGCGAAGCGCAGCCCGGGCCATCACAGCCCAGGCCCATGCCGAGGACTGGACACCGTGGCAAACCGCCGCGGCGATCCACCGCGAAACCGCGTGCGGACTGCTGCAAGCGCACCGCCTCGCGCACGACTGGACCCTTGCGGACGCCCGCACGCACCTGGCCGCACTGGGGGCGCGAGTCACCGTTCAGCAGCTGTCGAGCTGGGAACGCGGGAAGGGGCGCCCTGGCGACGCCAACCTCGACCTGTTGTGCCGCATGTACCGCACGCGAGCCGATCGACTCGGGTTCGGCTCCGACTACACGCCCGCCCCCGATGGGCCAGCGCCGACGCTGCCGATGCCGCGTGAGCCCTCGCGGGCGGGACGCCTGGATACGCCGGGGGCGCCGATGTCCCTCTTCGAGCTGCGGGTTAGCGCGACGGCGCTCCTCGGAGGGTCCGTTGCTGAGACGACGCTCGACCAGCTGGAGCGCAGCGCCGCCGAGCACGGACACGAGTATCAGGTCCTGCCGCCGTCCGCGCTGCTCGCCGGATCCATCGGCGACTTCCGGGCCGTCAAGGGCTTACTCGCAGAGCGGCAGCCAGCTGACGTTCGCGCGCGGCTGTGCCGGATCGCCGCGCAACTCGCCGGCACCACTGGGATAGCGCTCGTGGCCCTCGGGGAGCACCGTGAGGCACGGTCCTGGTACCACCTTGGGCAGAGCCTCGCGGAGGAAACCGGCGACCGGGCGCTGCGCGCGTGGCTGCTCGCCCGCGAGGCGGTGATCCCTTTCTACTTCGGCGCGCCTGCGGCTGCCTTGCAACTTGCGGAGCGAGCGCGGCTCGTTGCGGGCTCGTCGGTGTGCGCCACCGCCGCGTGGGCTCCGGCGCTGGAGGCTCGGGCCCTGGCCCGACTGGGGCGGGCTCGCGAGGCGCAGGATGCTCTCGCGCTTGCCGAGGCGGCGTTCGCGCGGCTCGGTACGGCAGACACCTCCGACACGGCATACGGGTACACCGAACGGCAGCTCGTGTGGCACGGCGGCAGCGTGTGGGCCACGTTGGGCGACACGCGACGTGCACAAGCGGCCCTGCACCGGGCGCGCGGCCTGTACTCGCCGACGGAGTACCTCGACCAGACGCTGATCTCGATGGACGAGGCGCAGAGTCTGGTCGCGGTCGGCGAGGTGTCGGTCGCCTGCCGGGCCACGGAGCGCCTGCTGCTGGCCCTCCCGTCCGAGCACTTCACCGGGATCGTGATCTCACGGGCCCGTGAGATGCTCGCAGCGATCCCGGTGCGCGAGGCGGCGGCGGCTCCCGCGCGAGACCTGCGTGCGCTCGTCGCCGCTGCACCATCGGTTACGGACGGCGCGCCAGCAGTTGAAGCAGACCCGTGACGGCTACACCCGCGACGATCTGCCGAGCGTCGATCATGTCCTGGATCTTGTCGAGGGCGACCCACTCGATGCGGTCTGCCTCATGCGTGTCGACCGGCTCGGCGATCTTTCGGGCGCCTCGGGCGAGGTAGACGTGGTGCACGGCGTCGCACATGCCGCCGATGGGCTCGCTGTAGGCGAGCGGGGTCAGCTGCTCGGGTGTGACCTCGTATCCGGTCTCCTCCAGCACCTCGCGGAGCGCGGCCGCCTCAGGCGTCTCGTCATCCTCGACGATGCCGCTCGGGATCTCCCACGACCACGAGCCGGTCGCGAACCGGTGCCGCCACATGAGCAGGACGCGGTGGGCGTCGTCGATCAGGACGACGGCGGCAACCGGCGCCAGCTTGATCAGGTGGTGTTCGTAGCGGTCGTGTCCGGGCGGCTCGACGTCGACAAGGTCGAGGCTGACCCATGGGCTGCTGTAGACGGGGCGTGCCCCGTGCACTGTCCACTCGCTCATGGGGGCCACCCTCGCACAGTCCGTGATCCGCAGAAACGACGAAGGAGCCCCCCGCCCGAAGGCGAAGGGGGCGTGCCTGCTAGCTCGCCTCGCCCGGGACGGGGAAGCCCTGCTCCTTCAGATCCGCGTGGTACGCCGCCTGCGCGGCCTCGGCGCGGTCCTTCGCCTCCTCAAACTTCTCGACGGTGCCGTGCGATGCCTCGGCCAGGCCCTCCTGTGCCGCCACGTGCGCGTTCACCAACTTCGCCGAACGGTCATGGATTTCGGACAAATGAAACTCCACTTCTACCCCGCCACCTTGGCGGGGCGGTGGTCAAGGTACGCCCGACTCGACGGCCTCGCTCACCGGGTTTCGCCCCGGTAGACTGGCTCGCTTCGCCAAAACGCAGCCCCCCCGCGCCGTAGCGCAAGACGGGGCTTCGTCCATCAGTCGGCGAGCGCGCGGCCCTTCAACGGCGCGGACGCGGGCCGCTGGCAGGCGAGGGTGTCCGCGTTCCCGGCCAGCGGATGCAGCGTGTGCCCGTCCGGGCAGGCATGCCTGTCCAGGCCATCCCGGCCCGGGGACGAGATGGTTCAGCCGAAGTGCGGTGCTCCTACCCAGAGCGGAGGCCGCTGCGGGAACAAGGCGATCACGGGGACCTCTCGGTGCTCCAAGCATCAGGGTGCGTGGTCCCCGTACGGGGTCGAGCAACGAAAGAAGAAGGAAGCCGAAGCGAAGATGAAGAAGCTTCGGAAGAAGCGGTAGCGAGTCGTCGAGTGCGGTGGGCCGACATTCAGAGGTGACAACAACGGCGGCGGATCACGGCGGTTGCGCGTGAGCTGCCGCGGCCTTAGTGCCCCGCGATCCGCCCTGGGGAGGGTGCCCCCCCCAGATGCCGGCGGTTCGAAACCGTCAGCGCGCAGCGGGACGAGGTCCCCGGTCGACTCGACCGGGGGCCTTCGTGTTCACTGAAGCTCCCGATTGACAGGAGACCCGCGTGTTCGGCAACGACGCACTGCCCATCGTGGTGCTGCACGACCTGGAAGACGTCCGCGCGGAGCTCGTCGCGGAGCTGGGGGCGGCGGGGGAGGCTGAGCGGCCCGGTCTCGAAGCGGCGCTGCGGGTGGTGGACCGTCGGGCGGCGGTCGATGACGGGGAGCACGTCCGCCGTTGGGTGTCGCGCACGCTGGCGGCGGCGGGGGTCGACCCCGCGCAGGACTTCGTACGCGCCGTGAAGACCCTGCGGGAAGCCGCCCCGGGGCTGGGCCTCGTCGCGGCGAACGACCTGGTGAAGTCGGTCGCTCCGGCGGGCTGAGGCGCCGGGGTCGACCGTGCTGCGTCAGCGGCACAGCCCCGCGATCAGCTCCTCGAAGTACGGGAACTCCGCCGCGGCCTCGGCGACGATCGCCGCCGCGGGGGCGCGGCGGCCGGGGGCGTGGTGTTCGGCGACGGCCGATAGATGGGGGTCGGGGCGGCCGGCGTCCGGGCCGGGCGGGCCGTACGGCGGGACGGCCTCGCAGGGGCCGAGGCCGTCGGCCAGCAGCCACAGGAAGGCGCCGAGATCCCGGGCGACGACCCCGGTCTCACCCTCGGAGCCGAGGAAGACGACGGGCTGTTCGGCCTGTTCCCGGCCCGGGTGTACGAGCCAGAGGGCCGCGTAGCCGCCGGTGCCGTCCCGGCCGAAGACCCGGAACCGGTCGCCGTCGAGCGTGTCGTCGCCGGTCCACGCGCGAAGCCACTCCGTGGTGTCGTCGGCGCTCAGGAACGCCTCGAAGGGCTCGAAGTCCACCCCGTCCCGGACGGTCAGGGCGGCGGCGAGTGCGGCGGGGAACCGCCGGTCTTCTCGGGTCGGCATGCGGACAGGGTAGCGAGCGTCAGCCTGCGGCCCGCGCGCTCGACGGCCACGACGGCGACCGCCACCTCGTCCCCTGGCACGACGCCGGCCGCGTCCCCGGGCACCAGGCCCTCCACCCCGTCGGCGACCCGGACGAAGAACCCGAACGGGACCACCTTGGTCACCCTCCCGCGCAAGGTCCCACCGGCCTCCACACCGTCCGCGAACGCCAGGAACGGGTCCGGCCGGACCGCCCGCAGCGACAGCCTGGCCTCACCGTTCCAGGTGTCGAACTGGAGGAATACACACGAGACGCGCTGCCCGACCCGCACGACGTCGGTGGCCGATTCGAAGTGCTCCCAGGCCAGTTCGGGATGGGTGATGAACCCGACGCCGGGGAAGACCGGGTGCGGGGGCCCGTCGTCGAGCGCCACGAACACCCCGAAACGCTCGACGGCCGCGACCACCCCGGCCAGCACCTCCCCCTCCCGCCGCGCCGTCAGGAACCGCCACAACTCCGGGTGAGCGGTGGCCGTCATCGCCAGGCGGACCTGCTCCTCCTCCAGGTCGACGGCGATCACCTCGGCGCTGATCCGCTGTCCGGTCCGCACGGCCGCGGCCTGTTCCCGGACCCAGGAGACGTCGGACGAGGAGACCCGCCCCAGCGGACGGTCCGCGAACCCGTCCAGCGTGACCACCACTTCCCGGTGCCGCGTGATCTCCGCGACGGTCCCCCCGCACAGATCGCCGACACGAATCCCCGCCAGAAACCCCCGCGCGTCCTGCCCCGTACCCTCCGCCACCGTCCCCATGCGGCACAGGCTCTCACGCGGTCCCGAGCGGCCGGGTGGGGAGCTGTCCCGGTCCGCCGGCCCCCCCCCCGGAAACCGGTGGCGGGCGGATGTCGGGCGGGGTCACGATGTGATCATGAGTGAGATGCCTGTGCGGTGGACCGAGGCCCGTGTTCATCCCGACATGTGGGCCGATCCCGACGCCGATCCCCGGCACCGGGGCGACGGCGGGGGCGAGGGCGAGGGCGGTGGGGAGCGGGAGACCCTTCGGGGGTTTCTCCGGGACTACCGGCTCACCTTGCTGATGAAGTGTCAGGGGCTCGACGCCGAGCAGCTCGCGCGGCGGTCCGTGCCGCCGTCCACGATGTCGCTGCTCGGGCTGCTGCGGCACCTCGTCGAGGTCGAGCGGGACTGGCGGAACTGGATCGTCGACGGGGAGCCCGAGCCGCGGGTCTACGGCGGGCGGGACGCCGACTTCCACGGGGCCGTCGCCGAACCGGCCGTCGTCGAGGCCGCGTACGCCGATCTGGCCCGCGAGCAGGCCGCCACCGACGGCGCGCTCGCCGCCTTCCCGGACCTCGGGGCGCGGTTCGGGCCGGACGCCACCTCGATCCGGGAGCTCATGGTGCACCGGATCGAGGAGTACGCCCGCCACTGCGGCCACGCCGACCTGCTGCGCGAGTGCGTCGACGGCCGGGTCGGTCAGTGAGGCCGCCGGGGTGACCGGACGCGGGCGGCCAGGGCCAGCAGGCTCAGGCCGAACATCAGGACACCCAGCGGGACATGCACCGACGGCACCCCCGCGACGCCCAGCACCACCTGCGCCGACGCCAGCAGCAGGAAGCCCGTCGCGTACAGGATCGGGCGCGGGCCGCCGCCGCCCGGCCGCCAGGCCAGGACCGCCGCCAGCACGTACAGCATCGACGCCCCGTACATCACGCGCGCCCCTATGCCGTGCAGCGTCTCGCCGTACGAGGTGGTCAGCAGCAGGCCCGCCGTCGTCGCCTGGAGGAAGAGGGTGGCGGTCTGGAGGGCGATCGCGACGCGCAGGAACGTTTCGGTCTTCAGAGTGGCGGCGGGGGCCGTTGTTGTCATGGTGGCGTCCTTCGTGTCGTCCGTGCGCGGTAGCTTTCGCTTGTCTGACGACGCGGCGGACCGGAATGTGAGGCGCACGGTGGGCGAGGGGTACGGGGGGTACGGGGGAGACGTCGGCTTGCTTCTTTCCGAGCGGCGGCGGCTCACCGATCTCGCCTACCGGCTGCTCGGTTCGCTCGCCGAGGCCGAGGACGCCGTCCAGGAGACGTACGCCCGCTGGTACGCCATGACCCCCGAGCGCCGCGACGCCGTCCGGGTGCCCGGCGCCTGGCTCACCACCGTCGCCGGGCGGATCTGTCTCGATCTGCTCGGTTCGGCCCGGGCCCGGCGCGAGCGGTACGTCGGCGCCTGGCTGCCCGAACCGCTGCCCGACCGGGCCGAAGGCGGCGGGCGCGCCGCCGATCCCGCCGACCTCGTCACCCTCGACGAGTCCGTCCACATGGCCTTCCTCGTCGTGCTGGAGTCGATGACACCGGCCGAGCGCGTCGCCTTCGTGCTGCACGACGTCTTCGCGTACCCCTTCGGCGAGGTCGCCGAGATCGTCGGCCGCAGCCCGGCCGCCTGCCGGCAGCTCGCGTCCTCCGCCCGCCGCCGGATCGACGGCGCCCGGGCCCCCGCCGGGCCGCCCGCCGCCGGACAGGCCGGTGTCGTACGGGACTTCAAGCAGGCGTGGGAGGCCAAGGACATCGAGGCGCTCGTCGGCCTCCTCGACCCCGCCGCCGTCATGACCGCCGACGGCGGCGGGCTCGTCGGCACCGTCCTGCGGCCCGTCGAGGGCGGCGCCCGGATCGCCGACTACCTGCTCTTCATCGCGGGCAAGGCCCCGGGGCTGCGGCTCCGGGAGCGTTCGGTCGGCGGGCGCCCGGGGCTGGTCGCCGAGGCCGGCGGCGCCGTCGTGACCGTCGCCGCCTTCGACCTCGCCGAGGACGGGCGGACAAAACCCGTCGGGCGTATCGGGCGGATCTGGGTCGTTCGCAACCCCGAGAAGCTGCGGCCTTGGACGGGGGGCTGAACGGGGTTGACGCGCGTTCCGGCGCGGCGGTCTACTCCCAGGCATGGATGACGTGGGGGACGCGCCCGACGGGGACGTGCGGAGCGGCGTGACGACGATGACGCCGCAGGACTACCTGGAGACCCGGCTCGCGCAGTACCAGCAGTGGTACGACCGCAAGGCCACGAAGATGAAGGCGATGCATCTGCGGATGCGGACCGTCTCGGTCGTCGGGGGCGCGCTGGTGCCCGTCCTGGTCAACCTGGACCTCGGCTTCGCGCGGATCACCGCGACCGTGCTCAGCCTGGTCGTCGTCGCGTCCGTGTCGCTGGAGAGCGTCTACCGCTACCGGGAGCAGTGGAAGAACTACCGCTCCACCGAACAGCTCCTCGGCCACGAGCGGATCTACTTCGCCGCGCGCGTCGGGCCCTACCACCGGCTCTCGGACCGGGACTCCTTCACGACGCTGGTCGCGCGCGTCGAGAAGGCCATCGCCAGCGAGAACTCGGCCACGCTCAACGTCATGACCCTCGGCGGGCAGGTCAACAGCGAGCTCCAGCAGTACGGGCTCCCCCCGCAGCGCGAGGAGAGCCCGAAGGAGTCCGTGGGGCCGGCCGGGTCGGCGGGCCCTGCCGGGTCCGCCGGGTCTGGTGGGCCTGCCGGGCCTGCCGGACCTGCTGGTTCCGGCGTCAGCACATGACCGAGTCGACCCGGGTCGAGTTGTACGAGCAGGTGTCGACGCGGGCGTTGTTGGACTTGCGCAGCGTCGCCGTGTCCCGGTCGTTGTTCCAGACGTACGCGCCGCGGCCCTGGTAGAGGTTGGTCGCGGTGTTGGTGCCGCGGCCGGTGCGGACGGTGACCGTCTTGCCCTTGCCGAGGGTGAAGTTGCCGAAGGTGTACTTGTGGTTCGACGCGTCCGTCAGCGTCCAGCCCTTCAGGTTCACCGCCGCGCCGGTGGTGTTGCGTATCTGCACGTACTCGGCGTTGAGGCTGGCCGTGCTGCGGGTGTCCTTGCCCGGGCTGTCGTAGTAGATCTTGTACAGGTGGACCGAGCCGGCCGCCTGGGCGGGCGAGGGCAGCAAGAGCAGGCCGGCTGCGGCGGCGGCAGCGGCGGTCGCGACGGTGCGCGTACGGAGCATGGGTGTCCCTTGGCGTGGTGGGGCGGATGCGTGGTGACCGGCCGGGCCCGCCCCTACGGGCGCCCGGCGAGCACACAGGATACGCACGGCCTTCACAACTTCCCCATGGAATGGTGGGGGTGGGGTGCACGGTGGCCGGATTTCGCCCCTCCCGGGGCCCGGCCTCCTCCGGCGCCCCCTCCGGCGCCCCCTCCGTCGGCCTCCCGCCTCACGCGTCGAAGTCGTACTCCAGGACGTACGACGCCGAGTCCAGCGTCATCTCGTTCAGCTCCACCGGAACCCCCTCCTCCGTGAACGCCGTCCGGCAGATCAGGATCACCGGCGTGCCGAACTCCAGCGCCAGCCGCTCCGCCTCCTCGGCCGTCGGCATCCGGGAGCGGATCTCCTCGCGGAAGTGGACCGGCCGGTGGCCCAGTTCGGCCAGCCGGGCGTAGGTGCCGCCGGGGCCGGTGTCCGGCTGCGCGATCGCGGTGCCCTCCGCGAGGGCCGCCGGGAGGTACGAGACGGAGAACAGCACCGGCTTCTCGTCCAGTACGAAGCGCCGGCTGCGCATGCACACGGCGGCGTCCGCCGAGGCCAGGTCCAGCACCCTCGCCACCCGCGCGCCCGCCGGGGCGGCGGCCCGCACCTCGATCTGGTCTACCAGGAGGGACCGGTCCGCGATGTCCGCCGACCAGACCGAGCGGCCGGCGCCCCAGTGGGTGTGCGCGAGCCGCGGGATGCCCCGGCGGCGCAGCGGCCGGAACCTGCGGACGAACACCCCGGCGCCCTTGCGCGCCTCCGCGAGGCCCTCGTTGCGCAGGACGGACAGGGCCTGGCGGGCGGTCATCCGGGCCACGTCGTAGGTGGACATCAGATCGTTCTCGCCGGGGAGGCGGTCGCCCGGCGCGAAGTCACCCGACTGGATCGCGGTTCTCAACTCGTCGGCGATGCGCTGGTACTTGGGCCGACGACCGCTGTCCTGGTCAGTCATGGGTGGACCACTCCCTTCCGTCTGCGGGACACCCTACGGCCCGGTTCTCCGAGGTGGTGTACACCTGTGCGCCGTCCCGCGCCGCCGATCCATCCTTCGGGGGACATCTCTAGAGATGCGTTGACAGAGGGGGGTCTCAGGGCTTCTCTGGGTGTATCTATCTGATCTCTGTCGGAAACCCCGCCGGTTCCCGGCGGCTCTCTGCCCACGGGACGGAGGCAATGCGTGCAGCCCATGCCCGAGGTCGGTGACCTCGTCCGTGATACCGCCACCGGGCGGGTCGGCTTCTACGTCGACAGCGTCTCCGGCCGCTTCCTCATCCGGCCCGTCAACGGCGGCTGCGCGTGGGAGGCCGAACCGGCCGACGTGCAGCTCGCGACGCCCATGCGGGAGCTGCGGGCCCGTGCCGCCGAGATCAACGCGCGCAGCAGACGCGGGCTCGGCGGCTGAGGGCGGCCGGGGGCCGGGGCGGGCTTCCGGGGGCGTTGTCAGTGGGGCGCGTCACACTGGAGGCATGTGCCGCAGCATCAAGACCCTCCGACCGCCGGCCCTCCCCGAAGAGGCCACCGAGGACGACATCCGCGCCGCCGCCCTCCAGTTCGTACGCAAGGTGTCCGGCTTCCGGGCGCCCGCCGCGCACAACCGCGAGGTGTTCGACCGGGCCGTGGACGAGATCGCCGAGGCCACCGCGCGCCTCCTGGCGGGGCTGGAGGTGCGGGGCGCCCATGCGCACGCCCACGCCCACGACCACGCGCCCGCGCCCGGGGACGGGTAGGGCCCGGGGACGGGTAGGGCCCGGGTCGGCGCCCGGGTCAGCCCGCCGTCGCCGGGGCCGTGGCGGGGCGCCGTATGACGTACGCCGCCACCCCGCCCGCCAGGAACAGGGCCAGGACCGGTACGCAGGCGCCGAGCCAGGTCGCGCCCAGCCAGCGCCCGCTCAGCCAGCCGAGCCCGACGCTGTACGTGGCCCAGGCCGCCGCCGCCAGGGCCGACCAGGGCAGGAAGTCCTGGAGCCGGCGGCCGGTCGCGCCCGCGCCGAGCGAGACCACGGAGCGGCCCGCCGGGGCGAAGCGGGCCAGGACGACGAGCAGCCCGCCGCCGCGCGCCAGCGTCTCGCCGAGACGTTCCTGCGCGGTGGCCAGGCGCCGGGAGCGGGCGACGGCCCGCGCCAGCCTGGTCCCGCCGCCCCGGGCCAGCCGGTACGCGAGGAGGTCGCCGAGCACGGAGGCGGTGGCCGCGCAGAGCAGCAGCGGGAGCAGGGCGGGGGCGTAGCCGCCCGCCGCGCCCGGGGCGGCGGCCACGGCGGCGGCGGACGAGGCCGTCGCCGCGGTGACCACCAGGATGCCGCTCGGCAGCACGGGCAGCAGGACGTCGAGCAGGATGGACGTCATCACCGCCGCGTAGATCCACGGGCCCGTGGTCAGCGCCTGCAGCGACCAGCCCGCGCTGTCGAGCACGTTCACGGCGCCGAGCCTACGTGGCGGGCTCCGCCACGGGACCGGCCGGGGCCGTGTTGTGCCGTGCCGTCACGCCGCGACGGGCGGGCGCTCCTCCTCGCGGGCCCGCACGGCGGCTCCGCCGCGCGCGCCGAAGAGCCGGTCGAGGGCCAGCGCGCCCGGCCCGGTGAAGACGAGGAGCAGGAAGGCCCAGCAGAACAGGGCCGCGCTCTCGCCCGCGTTCTGGAGCGGGAACAGGCCCTGGGACTGGTGGACGTCGAAGTACGCGTACGCCATCGAGCCGGAGGCTATGAAGGCGGCGCTGCGGGTGCCGAGGCCCAGCAGCACCAGGCCGCCGCCGACGAGCTGGATGACGGCCGCGTACCAGCCCGGCCATGAGCCTGTCTGCGCCTCGGTGCCGCCGAGCACTCCGAAGAGCGTGGCGGCGCCGTGGCAGGCGAAGAGCAGGCCGGTGACGACGCGGAACAGGCCGAGGGCGTACGGCTGCGCCTGATTCAGGCGGCCGGCAAGGGTGTTGTTCATGTGGGGGGCTCCTGTGGGGGACGAGAAACCGGAGCCTTTAGGTTAGGCACCCCTCACTAGTACTTGCAACTTCAACATTCGGCCTTTCGCGTCGGCGGCCGTCGTCGGCGGCTGCTGCCGGAAGCCGTCGTGGGCAGCCGCCGACGCGGGTGGTCAGCAGCCGTTCAGGACCGACTGGAGCGCGCTCTTCTCCGCCGGGTCGACGCTCAGGTTCCACGCGTACTTCACGTGCACCCACATCCGGGCGTACGTGCAGCGGTACGAGGTGAGCGGGGGCATCCACTGGGCCGGGTCCTTGTCGCCCTTGGACTGGTTGACGTTGTCCGTGACCGCGATGAGCTGGGGGCGCGTCAGGTCGTTGGCGAAGGACTGGCGCTGGGCCGTCGTCCAGGAGTTGGCGCCCGAGCGCCATGCCTCGGCGAGCGGGACGACGTGGTCGATGTCCAGGTCCGAGGCGGCGGTCCAGGTGGCGCCGTCGTATTCGGAGTACCAGCTTCCGGCGGTCGCGGCACAGCTCGCGTCCGTCACGACGTTCACGCCGTCCCGCTTGAGGACGGTCTCGCGGGTGTTGCAGGTGCCGGACTGGGTGATCCAGTGCGGGAACAGGTCGCGGCTGTAGCCGGTGGTGGAGCCGGCCGCCGTGACGGTCAGGGAGGCCAGGTAGGTGCGGGCGGTGGCGGCGCTGACCGGGGTGGGCGGGGCGGCCTGGGCGGCCGGGGCGGTGGCGAGGAGGCCGGTGACGCTCAGGGCGGCGGAGGCGGCGAGGACGGCTATGCGACGCGCGTAGACGCTGGCGGCGGACATGCGAACTCCCTTGGGGTGGGGGGACCGTGGCCGTGACCGGCCCCCGCGCGGGTGGGTGCGGACGGGCGCCGGCCGGCCCGGTCATCGTGACCGCGCCGGGTTTCCGTGGGGGGAGCGCCAGGTAACAGGGTGGCGACATGGGCACGTCACATCAAGGGGTGGGACGTGAGAGGTGGCGGGGTGTGACGGGGCGGCAGTTCCCCTGCGGGGTCCTAGGTCCTGTCGTCACACTCGCGTCGTCGCCCGGAGGGCGGCCTCGCGGCGTCAGGTGCGTGCTCTCGGCGTGCCGGGCGCACGCCCTCGTACT